>NZ_JAMXSJ010000001.1:0-232113 GCF_024124725.1 Halomonas sp. Ps84H-12
TGCTGTTCAGCTAACGGTTCCCGCTATCAGGGTCCGTAGGGGACTTTCACCCCCAAGTCATCCGGCCAACCACCACGGCGGACCGGATAGCGCCTAATTGGCGCTGCGCGCCATGCCTGGCGCACCATAAAAAAACCCCGGCCATGCTTGGCCGGGGTAGTAGTAACTCCTCCGTAATCCTTCTTCACGAGCCTCCAGTTCTCGTGCATCCCTGGTCTTGCAAGCGTTCCGTGCTTGCTCCTGCTCCTTAACACCTCTCCTTGTGTTACTGCCCACCTTGAACCTTATATGTGTCAAATACATTAACCCGAGATAGAAATAGCAGCACTTTGATTATTTTTTTGGTCTGTGCATTTTCAAGGGCTGCGCTGAACCACGCACGCGGATAAAAATGTGCGAAACCGCTAGCCAGCAGCTAGGCTTAAGGCACACTTATTTCTCAGAGGAAGAGAACATGCCGTCTACCACTACCATTGTTGTTGTCGTTGTTGTGATTGCCGTGACAATTTTTGGCTTTAGCGGTGGGCTACCGTTTTAAAGTCAGTAGCTTTACTAACGCGAACGACGCCTTTTCATTCGGTACATTTTCACGTCTGCATAATTCAGTAGCGTATCAGCATCTTTGCCGTCTTCTGGGTAGGTGGCCACACCCACACTGCAAGACGGCATGCCGATATCCCGCATATCCGCCCCTCCTACCTCTGCCGCGAGCGGTTCAGAGAGCACCTCCAGTATTTGGGCAGCTTTTTCGATGGCGGCCTCTTTAGAGTGAACGTCGGTTAATATCACCGTAAATTCATCGCCCCCCATACGTGCCACCGTATCAGTCTCACGCACGCAGCCACTCAAACGGCGAGCTACCTCGCAAAGCACCGCATCTCCCACCGCGTGGCCATGCACATCGTTAATTCGTTTGAAGTCGTTTACATCTAAAAACAGCAGCGCAAAACGGTTTTGATAGCGCTTTGCCGTACTTAACGCTGCCTCCAAACGACCGTAAAACAATGAACGATTGGTCAGTTTGGTGAGCGGATCGTGATGTGCAAGAAAGCGCAGGTCGTCTTCCGCTTGCACCTGAGCGGTTACATCTCGAGCAACGCCAATTCTCACCTGCTCTTCATCCGACCAACGGGCCGACCAAAGCACATGCACCACGCTGCCGTTCTTATGTAGGTAGCGGTTACGAAAATCGAGATGGGGCTGCCCATTCATCACCCGCCTAATGGAGGCTTTGGTTATAGCCAAATCTTCCGGGTGCATATAGTGAGTAATTAGCGTGCCTACCAGCTCATCGGCACGGTAACCCAGCAGCGATTCGCAGGCATCGCTGACAAAAAGAATCTTATGATCCGCATCCACGACGAACACAGCGTCGAGCATCAAATGAATCAGCTTAGGATAAAGCGCCTGCAAATCAACGGACATGGGCAGCCTAGTCGGGTGACTTTTCTCGAGTATAGACGGATCGTGGGTTGTCAGGGCAACTCTTGTGTCGGTGGAGGAGGCATTCTGCACGCTAAGGCATGAGCGCTGTTTGTTTATTCGCGAAAATCTCGGACACAAAAAAGCCCGCTGATTGCTCAGCGGGCTTTTTTAAATTCTGTGGCGGAGAGGGAGGGATTCGAACCCTCGAAGCCTTTCGACTTACACACTTTCCAGGCGTGCTCCTTCGACCACTCGGACACCTCTCCACATTTTAGCTCTGCTGTTAGGCGCTGCCTTTCTCAACAGAACGGCGCATATTCTATGGTCTAAGCCGTGAAATAGCAAGCCTTTTTCCTGCTTAGCTTTTGCCTACTTAGGCGTTTGGCAGCACAGCGTAGCGGCCTATGGCTTCTAGGCAGAGCGAATCTCCGCAATAGAGCTGATGGGTTAGCTCGATGCTGCCCTTACCTCGCTCACTGAGTTTAGCAGCAAGCTGTGCAGGGCCATCCGGATGGCTAGGGGCACAAGTCATGCGATAATCACCCGTGACCGGGGCAAGAAAGCGTTGGCTGGCTTCAGCAACCACCACATCCTGCGCCCTGCCCTGCTGGCGAAGCCAGAGAGTGACCCAGCACCAGCCTTGTAGCGTGGCTTGTGCGCTCAGCGCGCCGCCAAAGCCGGTGCCTTTGTCGTTGAGGTTAGGTGTGAGCGCCAGTTGCCACGTGAGCGCGCCGCTGGCTTGGCTCATGCGGGTAATGCCAAGTGCCTCCACCATGGGAATGGCCGCTTCCAGCCAGTGCTGAAAGGCGACTAGGTCCTCCTCGCCTTCCGGTAGCGGTAAGCGGGGATGTGGAATGCCGGGTTGGCGGGGCTGACTCATGGCGACCTCCTTGGCATTACAGGGGCGTAGATTTAATCCCAGCGCTCGACAAAATCCGCGCTATTGTGGGTTGCCACTGGCTTGTGGCGACCCGCTAGGCTGCCCAAATAGATAAAGGCAACGACTTCGTCATCTTCATCCAGACCCAGGCCTTTGCGCACCACGGGATCAAACGCGTATTTTCCGCTGCGCCACATGGCTCCTAGACCTAGCGCGTGGGCCGCCAGCAAAATGCCGTGAGCGGCACAACCTGCTGAAATCACCTGCTCAATTTTCGGTACTTTGGGAAGGTCCGGCGTCACCTTGGCAATCACCGCGATAATCATCGGTGCGCGCAGGGGCTTTTTGCGCGCGGAGTTTAGCGTGTCGTCACTGGCGTGGGGGTCTTCCTGAAATTCGGCTTCAGCAAACAGCTCGCCCAGGCGCTCCCGGCCTTCGCCGGAGAACTCGATAAAGCGCCACGGGCGCAGCTCTTTGTGATCAGGGGCACGCAGGGCCGCTTGGTATATGGCGCTAAGCTGGTCGGCGCTGGGGGCAGGCTCGGTGAGCTTGCCCATGGAGCTACGTTCGTGAAGCAGCGTGAGGGCGTCCATGATAACTTCTTCTCCATTAAAGGTGAGCGTTACTGCCGGGCAAGGCGCAGCGGGCTGGGGGGTGTCAGCCCTGGGGTGGCTCGCCAGGGGCTGATATCTAGGCCGCCACGGCGCACGTAGCGGGCCAATACCAGCAGCTCTTCTGGCTTCGCTTGCTGCATCAAGTCCGTAAAAATATGTTCGACGCAGTGCTCGTGAAAATCCTGGTGCTGGCGGTAGCCAATTAGGTAGCGCAGTAGCCCTTCTCGGTCGAGCTTGGGGCCTTTATAGCGAATCAAGACGCTTCCCCAATCCGGCTGACCGGTCACCGGGCAGTTGGATTTTAGCAGATGCGAATGCAGCGTCTCTTCGACGATCTCATCACTGGCAGTAAGGTGCGTGGCACTTGGCGTGTAGTCGCTCACCTCGATATCCAGGTCGTCTAAGCACTCCCCCGGCAGGCGCTGAGGGGCCAGTTCACTATCGTCCACCCCCAGCAGCTTAACGCTTACGCTGGCACCGGCAGCGCTGCTGAGGTCACGCACTAGCGTCTCTTCTACCTTAGCTTGGCTGGCAAAGCGGGTTTGGTTGAGGCTGTTGAGATAGAGCTTCCAGGATTTGGACTCAATCAGATGGGGCGAGCTTGCTGGCAGACGGAAGCGTGCCACGGCGACAATCGGCTTGCCGCGGCCATTGAGCCAGGAGACTTCAAACGCGTGCCACTCATCTTCGCCAACAAACGGCAGTGCGCCCTCTTCAATGCCCAGCGGCGCACGATTGGCCGCACGGGGAATGGGGTACAGCAACCCTGCATCGTACTGCTCGGGGTAAGCAGAATCACGCCCCAAGGGCGCATGTTCTAAGGTATCGGGGCGGTGTACCATGAAAACTCTCTTAGTCGTGCCATCTTATAAGGGTATTTCAATCAAGGCTGTGAAGGCGACCCTAGCTACGTATGCCTTTGCCACGCTCTAGCATGGTCAGCGCCACCACAAACAGTACGACGATAAAAGCAAAAATAGCGGCCAATGCCCAGCCTACCGGAATATCAGAAACACCTAAAAAGCCGTAACGGAAGACATTCACCATATACAGAATCGGGTTGAGCATCGAGACACCCTGCCAGAAATCCGGCAGCATCGAAATCGAATAGAACACCCCGCCTAAATAGGTGAGCGGCGTCAGAATAAACGTTGGCACGATGGAGATATCATCAAACTTGTTCGCCAGCAGCGCGTTAATAAAGCCACCAATGGAGAATAGCGCCGAGGTGAGCACCACCACTAATACGGTAAGCAGCGGATGCTCAACCGTTAAGCGGGTAAAGAACAGCGACACCAGCGTCACGATCAGCCCCACACCCAAGCCACGAGCCATTCCGCCCAAAATAAAGCCCGAAAGAATGACACCATTCGGCATCGGCGACACCATCATCTCTTCAATGGAGCGCTGAAACTTATTGGAAAAGAAGCTAGAGGCCACGTTGGAGTAGCTGTTGGTGATCACCGACATCATGATCAGCCCTGGCACAATGAAATCCATATAGCTGAAGCCATCCATCTCACCAATGCGCGAGCCGATCAGGCTGCCGAAAATGATGAAGTACATGGCCATGGTGATCGACGGTGGCAGCAGGGTTTGCGGCCAGATTCGGGTGAAGCGCTTGATCTCTTTAAGCACTAGCGTCCATAAAGCCACGAGGGTTTGCATTGCATTCATACGCGGGCCTCCTGCTTTTCACGCTGGTCGATGGCCTGCTGACTGCTCTCTACCATGGAAACAAACATCTCCTCTAAGCGGTTGGCACGGTTACGCATCGAGACGACCTGAATGCCCTGCGCGCTTAACGCACTGAACACATCGTTCAACTGCTGGCCACGATGAATCACTAGCGCCAGCTGGGAGGGCTCGATTTGCTGCAGCTCAAAGCCTTCAATGGTGGGCACTTGCTCCACCGGCTCGGCGAGATCCAGTAGGAAGGTTTCGGTGTCCAGTTCCGCCAGCAGCTCGCGCACGCTGGTATTCCGCACAATTTCGCCATGGTTGATGATGGCGATATTGCGGCACAGGCTCTCGGCTTCTTCGAGGTAGTGCGTGGTCAGAATGATCGTGGTGCCTTCATCACGGTTAATGCGGCGCATGTACTCCCACATGCTGCGGCGCAGTTCGATATCGACCCCGGCAGTGGGCTCGTCGAGAATCAGCAACTTGGGTCGGTGCATCAAGGCACGCGCAATCATTAGGCGGCGCTTCATACCTCCTGAGAGCATTCGCGCACTGCCGTTGCGCTTTTCCCACAGCCCTAAATCGGTCAGCAGCTGCTTGGCGCGAGGCAACGCTTCGCTGCGCTTCATGCCGTAGTAACCTGCCTGGGCCAGCACGATATCCAGCACTTTCTCAAACTGGTTGAAGTTAAATTCCTGCGGCACCACGCCGAGCTGATATTTCGCTTTGGCGAAGTCTTTATCAATGTCGATTCCAAAAATCGACACTTTACCCGCCGTTTTCTGTACCAGCGAGCAAACGACGCCAAGGGTGGTGGACTTTCCTGCGCCGTTGGGGCCCAACAGCGCAAAAAAATCGCCCTGCTGGACGTCTAAATCGATACCTTTTAACGCTTGGAAGCCGTTGCCATACACCTTGGTAAGGCCACGGATCGACAATGCCGGTTCGGCCATGAATATGTCCTGTCAGCAAGTGGGGAGCAAAAAGAGCTAGAAGGGAGGATATCGGGGCATGCATATATTTTTTCAAGTTTGCAGCTTATAACCTCTGAACCACCACTTCCATGCCCCTGATTTTTCTCTATTTAGCACTACATTAGGTGATACTTTGCCACGCTATTGCTGCGATAGCGCCTAGATTAATACTTTAGTATCAGCCTAGCGCCCGCCTGCCCAGGCAGCGGCACTTCAAGGGAACATGCTGACCATATAAGCGAGCCTAACCGATAGGGACGCTGATCTTCCAAACCATTCTGGATAATACGCAGCAAACCGGCAGTGGCTTTTGCGCAGGTCAGCAATGGTGCCGCCTTGGTAGATACCACCAAGCAGCGTATGCAGGATATTGATCAGCGAATTCAGCGCGTAAACGACCTGTTCTCAGACATTACCGCCGCCACCCACGAGCAAACCCGTGGCCCGTGGCATTGAGCAAATTAATGTGGCCATCGCCCAGTTAGATCAGGCGGCCCAAGACAACGCCTCAATGGTGCAGCAAACAGCCACCGCCGCCCAAACGGCACGCACGCAAAAACGCCGCTTGATAAGCGGTGAATGGCAATAACTAGATTGGGGATCAAGCAAAACTTTAGAAAGGGGGTTTGCATGGAGCGGGAAAAGGGACTAGCACTGACGCGCTAAGCGTATGTTTTCCAACTCTTTTCTTCGCTGAGGGTCTCAACGAAGGCCTCAATTTTAGCCTCGTTTTCGGGCGTCGTCAACGAAGACCGTCCACCAATTTCCACTCGCCGCCAACACCATCCGCTCACCTGCGTGCTACCCCGTGCCGAGGCAGTCCGCTGCATCGCGTACGTGTGCGCGAACTGAGTGCGCATCTCTCAGCCTTGCACAGCTGATCATGCGCAAGGCGGAGCGAGGCAGTCAGTTGCTATGTCGATCTATCAGGATGCCGTGGAAGTCTCACCGGCATCGCCTCCCCCCTGGCCAGCACCAATCAAACCGCATAGACGCAGCGCCGAGGCAAGTCGGTTAGACCCCTTATAGAACACGCGATACGAAATGAGTCTTGATGAAAAAATCAAGGCCGACGACGCTGACAAGCGTGTACAAGCGCAACCAGGTGCGGTCACTAATCGCTCGATGGTCGAAGCATCGCGATTTTCACATATCGAGCGGGCAATGGCCACTGGCCTTGAGCATGTGGACCCAACATGCTTCGGCATACCCCGCCAACGTGCGCCCAAGAAGCCAAACAACAAATGCCGTGACCATACGTCGATCGGCAGCAGAGGAGTCGGTGATGTAGCGCTCCCGCAAGGAGATGGAGACATGCATGAAGAGCTGCCAGCTTCAAAGGTGTTCTATCGTCCGATTGAGGCCGCCATACGCTGGGCAGGATTATGGCGTTACTCGCAAGAAATCCTGTCCTCCATCTCGTCGCCTAGAAATCTGCCGAGAACGCTCAATTGCCCCCGATGGGATGAACTGCGACTCTGCACGGAACGCATCTACGATGCCATCGTCAACGGTGAGCTTCCCTATGGTCGAAACGGCATCACGTTGAACGATGAATCCCTGCTTGATTCCCATGAGTTGACCGTGCGCCACCTCGATCTCAAACACTGGATGCAAACCCACTACCCAGGGCATCGACCTGCTTTTCTTTTCAGTCGCATCGAGCGCATCGCGCACCCCGTCATCACGCTGGAAGCCGGACAGGCCATGTTGGTGGAACGCCAAGCCATGAAGGCGGAGCTTGAGCTTTGTCGTCGCGAACTGCGGAACCTCAAGGAGCGTCACGAAGAACTGCTCAAGCAATCTGGGGCAATCCCAGCCTGCGGCCAGTGTTCTCTCAGTGATCGTGCGGAGGCCACCTACCTGCACATCATTGGCAGCATGTTGGAGCTGATGCTGAGCAGATCTCCTTCGGGCAAGCCGCACTCTTGCTTCAGCACCCAGGAGGCCATCGTCAGCGCGTTGATCGCTCATCGTGGCGGCACCATGGGCATCACCGAGCGCACGCTGAACGGCAAGTTCGCCAGCGCACGGAGGAAGCTGGGCAGCGCTAGCGTAGTTGCTTGAGGTTTTCCAGCTTGTATCTGCAGCCCCGGAAATTGCATTTGCAATGTCTTTCCGCATCCATGTCTATTGAATAGAGGTCACCCCAACAAACGCCACTGAGCGTTAAGGAGTGACCACTATGTCGCAGCCCACTGCACTGCTGCCCGGCGAGCGCCGCATCCTGCGGCTGGACGAAGTCGAGGCCAAATCCGGATTCAAACGCGCGCATATCTACTCGCTCATGAAAAAGGGTGAGTTTCCCCAATCGCTACGCCTCGGCGTTCGTGCTGTCGGATGGGATTCCACCGAGATCGATCTGTGGATCACCGAACGTCTCAAGAACCGTGCGCAGCAGCCAGCTCTCCCGAGCGATGTCTGAGGAGAGCCCTATGCAGGTCGTATCCATCATTTCGACCAAAGGCGGCGTGGGCAAGACCACCGTCGCGGCCAACCTCGGCGCATTCATCGCCGACGCAGGTCTGCGGGTGCTGCTGCTCGACCTGGACATGCAGCCAACCCTGTCGTCCTACTACGAGCTGAAGCATCGCGCACCGGGCGGCATCTACGAGCTTCTGGCTTTCAACGAACGCGACCTGGCGAACCTGGTGTCGCGCACAGTCATCGACAACCTGGATCTGGTGCTGTCCAACGACGAGCACCGGCAGCTCAATACCTTGCTGCTGCACGCCCCAGATGGACGCCTGCGGTTGCGCAACCTGATGCCAACCTTCCAGCCGCACTACGATCTGGTGGTCATAGACACCCAGGGCGCGCGCAGCGTATTGCTGGAAATGGCACTGCTGGCATCCCAGCAGGCCGTGTCGCCCGTCACACCGGAAATCCTGGCTGCACGCGAACTGCGGCGTGGAACCCTGCAATTGGTCGAGGACATCACGCCGTACCGAAAGCTGGGCATTGAACCGCCCGCACTGCAGTTGCTGATAAACCGCGTCCCCGCCGTCTCGTCCAACGCGCGCCTGATCCAGCAGACGCTACGCCTGATCTTCCAGGAGCAGGCCAGCATCCAGGTACTGGCCACTGAAATTCCTGCGATCGAAGCTTTTCCGCGCGCAGCCACCCGAGGCCTGCCTGTTCATCGCGTCGAGCATCGACGGCCTTCGGGCCGTCAGGCATTGGCCGCGTTGGAGATCGTGCGCGGCCTGGCAAATGAGCTATGCCCTCAGTGGCAGGAACGGTTCGCAGCGGTCACCGGCAAGGCCGGAGGGAGGTTCGCCCATGTCGAACGCCCATGAACTGGCCCGCGGCCACAAGCGGTTGCTGCCGCTGATCGAGTATGCCCTGAGCGAAGGATGGGAGGTCGTTCGTACCCCAGGTGGACATCTCAAGTTCACCCGGCCGGGCCTGCCACCGATCTTCACCAGCGCCACCGCCAGCGACCACCGAGCGGGGCTCAACGCCCGCGCCATGCTGCGGCGAGCCCAGCGTGGGCTCGAACGCTCGGAGCTTCCTACGCAGGAAGGAGATGGCCATGCCTGACATCTCCCCCCAGGACGTTGCAAACAAGCTCCTGAGCGATGGCTTCACGCGCAGCGGCCCCGTCGCGAGCAGCTTGAGCGATCCGATTGAGGATACGCCGATGGTCGTGACGCTCGATGAACTGCGGCCGTATGAGCTTGATCCGCGCCTCACCCGCAACCCGCTTTACGACGACATCAAGGCGTCGATTCGCGAACGCGGACTCGACGCTCCCCCGCCCATCACGCGGCGTCCAGGCGCGGATCACTACATCATCCGCAACGGCGGCAATACGCGTCTGGCGATCCTGCGCGAACTCTGGAGCGAGACACGGGACGAGCGCTTCTTCCGCATTGCCTGCCAGTTCCGGCCATGGCCAGAACGCGGAGAAATAGTTTCCTTGACGGGCCATCTCGCGGAAAACGAGCTGCACGGCGGCCTGTCGTTCATCGAGCGCGCATTGGGCGTGCAGAAAGCCCGGGAACTGTATGAAGAGGAAACCGGCAAACCCTTGTCCCAATCCGAGCTGGCACGCCGCCTCAAGGCGGACGGCTATCCCGTGCCGCAACCCCACATCAGCCGGATGCAAGAGGCCATCCAATATCTGCTGCCCGCCATCCCGACCGTGCTTTACGCCGGCCTGGGGCGGCACCAGGTCGAGCAACTGACCAGCCTGCGGCGCGCCGCCGACAGAGTCTGGTCGGCCCGCAATCGCCAGGCCCACTCCCACCTCGATTTCCCCACGTTGTTCCAGGACGTGTTGGCACTGTTCGACAGTGCGGCGGGCGGCTTCAGCGTTCAGCGCGTCCAGGACGAACTGGTCGGCCAGATGGCCGATCTGCTCGACATGGAATACGACACGCTGCTCTTCGAGATTACCGACTCGGATCGGCGCTGGCAGGTCCTCAGCAGCGAGCCTGCCGGCGAACCCGAATCACCTCCCGCGCCAGCACCATCCCTGTCGTCGCCATCGACAGCGTCGACCGGGCAGCCATCCTCGCCCCCGCCACCGGAGCAGACATCGACGACGCCTTCGGCGCCGACAGCCGCGCCGCCCGCACCGGGTCCGGAGGAATCCGACGATGCGCAGCGTGCCACCCTGTTGCAGGAGCACATCGTATCGCCAGCCGGCACAACCGAGCGGCTGCAATCCATCCAGCGCCTGGTCGCGGATCACACCGGCGAGACGTTGCCGGATTTCGAGCGCAACGTCTTGCAGTCGATCCCGATTCAGGCAGGAAGTCTCTATCCGATTACCGACGTCTGGTACATCGAACCCGCGCTGGACGACCCCGATCGCCTGCGCACGCATATCGCGCAGTTCGCCCGCGAGATTGCCGGCGAAGCCGCTCTGCAAGACCTGGTCGAGGCGTGCCAGGAAGGCATCGGTTTTCGATGCCGGCAGCCCGAGGCCGAGCCAACACCCGATCGGCACGCCCAGGCGACGCTGGCACTGCTGCATGCCCTGAGCACGCCTTACTTGGCGACCGATCAGTCGGTCACGAGCATCGATCTTTCGATTCTCACCGAAATGCTGGGAGCGCTTCTACAAGGTACCCCGGCAGTCACCGGAGCGCAGCAAGGCTTGCCACACAGGCTCAGCGACAACGCCCTGGTGAAACTGTTCCGCCTGCTGCGGCTTGCCCGTCGCTTGAGGGACATCGAGTCCGGCATCGCCGATGGCGACCATGCCATCACCGGATCATGAGAGGCGTAGCCATGTCCGGACCTCACCCACTTAACCAGGCAGTGATCGCCCAGGCACTTCATGATCTACGCAACGGCCAGTTGCGCCGGGCCAAGTCGATGGGGTTCGACGACAAGGATCTGGATGCCCTCAAGCATCCCGCGATGGCCAGCGTGCTGGCCAACGCCAACGTGTCGTGGTGCTCGGTAGTCGTCAACCGCGATGTGCTGCGTCGTCTGCTGCACCAGGTAGAAGACGTCACCGAGGAGGTGGTGAAGATCGATCGGCTACTGCGCCTGGGCGCCAGCACGGAGCTGATCAGCAAATTCTTCGGCTTGACCCACCAGGAGATCGCCTTGCGTCGCAGTGTCATCGGCCTGCCGAAACGCAAGGGGCGGCATCCGGTATTGACCGAGGAACAGGACACCGACCTGTGGAAGCGCTGGTCCTCGACAGTGAAGGAGCAGGAAGTCGACAGCAACGACGACATGGGAATGCTGGGCGTCGCGGCGGATCTCGCCGAGGCCACTGGGCTGCCTCTGTCCGTGATCTGGAATGCCTTGCGCGGATGGATCGATGAAGGGCTGACCTGATGACGGATGGGCCACACCCTACGCGCGGCCCCGTCCGGCTGGGCGAGCTGTTCGAGCAGGCGCTCGGCCAACTGGCACCTCAACAGCCGCCGCCGGCCCCATCTGCAGTCTCACCACCGACCGACGGCTTTCTCTATAGTGGCAATCGACACGACAGCGTGCCGCGTGCATTGCTGCTGGACCGGCGCCTGACACCGCTTGAACGCAACGGCTGGCAGGTGTTCCGCCTGATGCTGGCGGACGACGGCATCACCGCCATGCCCACCTACGACCAGCTTGCGCCTTGGCTGGCCTCCATGCCTTGTGCCGAGAGGGCATCGCACGAGACGGTGGCCCGAGCGCTGACCGTGCTGCGACTGACGCGCTGGATCAGCCTGGTGCGGCGCCGGCGTGATCCCAGAAGCGGGCGCATTCAGGGCAACCTCTACGTCCTGCACGACGAACCGCTCACCCCTTACGAAGCCATCCAGCTCGATGCCGATTATCTGGAGTTGGTCAGCCAGGCACTGACGCATGCCAGCAAATCCGTCCAGCGCGTGGGCGCGACCACCCTGCAGGAGTTGACGCAAGACCCCATGCTCAGCGGCCGAGTGCTGCCGAGTCGCCTGGAGATTCTGTCACAGCGGCTGTCAGCGCAGGGCTGGAACGGCACATCGAGTTATCCACAGGGCGGCGGCGAACACGATTCCGAAGACGGCTCCGACGACCGTCTTCGGAATCTGGCGAACCTCTCT
This sequence comes from Halomonas sp. Ps84H-12, assembly GCF_024124725.1. Classification (NCBI taxonomy): domain Bacteria; kingdom Pseudomonadati; phylum Pseudomonadota; class Gammaproteobacteria; order Oceanospirillales; family Halomonadaceae; genus Halomonas; species Halomonas sp. Ps84H-12. Next base: position 12,113 of record NZ_JAMXSJ010000001.1, read on the forward strand.
TCGGATTCCGAAGCAGGCCGGAAAAGCCCGGAAAACGGCGCACTTCGGAATCCGAAGTCGGACCGTACAGTACGTATAAAAGAAAGTATTAAAGAAGTACGTACAGTACCGCGCGCGCAAGAAGAACGTCAGCAACTGCAGTTGCCCAGGCGCTTCCTGGCGCTGAAGGCGGAGCAGCAGAACGGCGCGCTGGCCGCGATGCAGTCAGTGGATCACGATCTGCGGCAAGCCCTGCTGGACGAATGGGATGCACGTTGCGCCTCCACGACGATCCGCAATCCCACCGGCTACCTGTTCGGCATCATTCAGAAAGCCTTACGGGGAGAATTTCGCACCTGGGCTGCACAGAAGGCGCCTGCGGCGCCAGTCAACAGGACACCAGAGCCCGATCCGCCGCCCGCCACACCTGCTGATGCGGAAGTCGCGAAAGCTCATCTGGCGCGCCTGCAGGAACTGTTGCGCTCGACCTGACACGCCCGCGAGCCGGCACGGCGTCGAGAGTCATCAGCCCGGAAGCTGCTCTGCAATGTCCAAGGTGTTCCACCGTCGCCTATACCCCGGGTATAGCGGAACACACCGCCTTCCGCCCGCAGCGGCCCTGATCCACACCGTGCTCCCCCGGCAGCATCCACTGAGCGCCATGGACGCCTATACCCCGGGTATAGCGCAACACGCAGCCTTCCGGTGCGGCATCGCAACGGTGCTTCCGAACGATGCGCGCGGCTGGCCGCTCCGACAAATCAGGCAAGCGGCGGGTTCGGTTTGATGACTGACGGCCTTCCGGCCAACCCGGATGCTGACGACTCATTCATCACCGAGAGTCGTCACCATGGCCCAAGAGAACAATGCCACCGAATCCCTTCAGTTGAACCTGGGATCGCTGCGCAGCGCGATGTCCCTGACCCTGCACACCCACCATGCGTCCCGCATCTGGCATGGCCGCGCCCCGGCCGAAGGCAGGCCCGGCATCATCGGCCTCAACGGCTTTGTCTCCATCATGAACAAGCTCAAGCGCGGTGCCGAACAGGACGACCCCTATTCGGACTGGTGGATGCTGCGCATCGAGGACAAGCTATCCACCACCAAGGAACAGCTCCAGACCCTGCGTCAGCAAGTAGACCAGGCACTGGCCGGCGTGCCGCCTGCGTTGAGCCTGGGCGAGAACCTCAACGTCCAGCCGGTCAAGCTGCCGCTGTTCGTGTCCTCGCAGTTGGGCTTCATGGCGGTGTATCTGCTGGCGGACTACGACGATCTTGCCCGACGTCTGATCCTGGCCCACCACACCGCGCTGATCGATCGCTCGACACTCGAACGCTGGCTCAACGACGGCGCGCACTCATTGCGCAGCCTGTTCTCGCTGGCGCAGCAGTACCGGTATTCCGGCACCACGCGCGACGACTTCGCGGCGAAGAATGCCGCAGCACGGGCGGCGCTGGAAAAGTACGGTGAATTGCCCCAGGACGTGCTCGAAGGTACCCGGCGCAGCCGCTTCGCGCCGCCGATCGCACGCCGTGGCCTGCAGCAGCGCACCGCCCCCGAAACCGAACCAGCCAGCGAGCCGGATGCTGCGGCAGACCCCGCCGAAGCAGCCTCATCCGACGAGGGTGAGTCAGCATGACAGTACGCGAACCGAACCAACGCCGGCACTTCCAGCCCCTGGAACAGGCGGACTTCATCCAGTTGGAACAGGCGGGCTATCTAAAAGGCCTTTTAAGGGCTTTTAAGGGTAAAGGGGATCTCGAAGACTGGGTCAACCGGTGTCACGCGCTCAGGGATGAGTTGATTGACCTGGCGCAGCGGCGCGTGCTGGCGCAGGCGCGAGGCTATCCCTTCCGTCTGCTGTCCATTGAACTGGCCCAGCAGCGTACCGGCGCAGGCACGACCTTTCTGCGCTGGCGCAAGCACGACCGCTCGGCGATGGGCGTCGCCCTCTGGCAGGAGGTCATGGCCTCCACGGCCACGCCGGTGAATCTGCTGGAGGATCTGCTCGCGCTGGAACAGCAGCGCATCGCGTTGAACATGCAGATCAGTCTGCTGCATACCCTCGGCCGGCAGGCCCAGGACTGCGCCGGCAAGATGGCCCAGGCCGAGGACGCTTATCTGCGCCGGCTCAAATCCATTCCCGCCGCAATGCACGATCGGTGATTGCGCCAGGCATCCCAGCACGCGCCCGGGGCCGGCTTGGCACGGGCATTTCAACCACCACGGAGATCACAACATGAGCACGCATTTTTCTGGAGAAGGCAACATCGGCTCGCCGCCCGAGTACCGCGAGTTCCCGAATGGCAACGACGAACCCAGTCGCCTGCTGCGCCTGAACGTCTATTTCGACAACCCGGTGCCCAAGAAGGACGGCACCTTCGAGGACCGTGGTGGCTTCTGGGCGCCGGTCGAAATCTGGCACCGCGATGCCGAGCACTGGAAGGATCTGTACCAGAAAGGCATGCGCGTTCTGGTCATCGGCCGCATGGAGCGCGAACCCTGGGAGGACAAGGATGAGAAGCCGCGCGAGACCTGGCAGATCAATGCGCGCAGCGTCGGCATCCTGCCGTACCGGATCGAGTCGGTCACGCTCAGCCCGAAGCCGACATCAGCGGAGCAGCCGCCACCGTCGGAGTAGGCGCATCTCCAGGGGCGAGCCTACCGAGGCTCGCTCCGTCTTCCTGTCTTCGGGAAGCGAGGTTCCACCAACATCCACCGCGTTTTCGCGCGCCCAGCGCAAGAAGCTCCAGTACACATCAACACTTCGCACGCCCAACGCCCCCGGTCGGATATGCCGCCGTTTCCGTGATCAAAGCGGGTGCCTGCACATTCCTCTTGTTTGCGGTGAGGTTCGCAACATCCAGACATGCTGCTGCCCAGATACATCGGCAATGTGATTTGGATGGACAGGCATGCGGCTATTTCTCTGCGAAAAACCTTCGCAAGGCAAGGACATCGGGCGCCTGTTGGGCGCAAGGCAGCGCGGCAATGGTTGCCTCAACGGCCCCGGCGTTGTCGTGACGTGGTGCATTGGCCACCTTGTCGAAGCCGCGCCGCCGGAAGCCTATGACGAACAGCTCAAGCGCTGGACGATCGAGCAACTTCCCATTATTCCCCAGCACTGGCGGGTTGAGGTCAAACCCAAGACCGCAGCGCAATTCAAGGTCGTCAAAGACCTTCTGAGCAAGGCGACCGGACTGGTCATCGCCACCGACGCCGATCGCGAAGGCGAACTGATTGCGCGCGAGATCATCGATCTCTGTGGCTATCGCGGCCCCATTCAACGGCTGTGGTTGTCAGCACTGAACGACGCCTCGATCCATGCCGCGCTCGGCAAGCTGAAGCCTTCGGGCGACACGCTGCCCATGTATCACTCGGCGCTGGCGCGCTCCAGAGCGGACTGGCTGGTGGGGATGAACCTGAGCCGCCTGTTCACCCTCCTGGGGCGCCGGGCCGGCTATGACGGCGTGCTGTCGGTCGGACGCGTGCAGACCCCCACGCTCAGACTGGTGGTCGATCGCGATCGTGAAATCGCGGCCTTCGTCTCCGTCCCGTTCTGGTCCATCGAAGTGGCGCTGTCCTGCACAGGCCAGACATTCACCGCGCAGTGGCTGCCGCCATCGGCCAGTACCGACGATGCAGGCCGTTGCCTGCAGGAGCCTGTTGCGCAGCAGGCGGTGCAGCGCATCCGCGCCGCTGGCGCTGCTCAGATGGTATCGGTCGAGACCGAACGCATGCGCGAAGGCGCGCCATTGCCGTTTGATCTCGGCACCTTGCAGGAAGTGTGTTCCAAGCAGTTCGGCCTCGATGTCCAGGAGACGCTAGAGATCGCCCAATCCCTGTACGAGACGCACAAGGCCACCACCTATCCACGTAGCGACTCCGGCTATCTTCCCGAAAGCATGCATGCCGAAGCGCCCACGGTGCTCGACAGTCTGCTCAAGACCGATCCGAGCCTGCGCCCGATCATCGACCAGCTCGACCGCACCCAGCACTCGCGCGCCTGGAACGACGCCAAGGTATCGGCCCACCACGGCATCATCCCCACGCTCGAACCCGCCAACCTGTCGGCGATGAGCGAGAAGGAACTGGCCGTCTACCGCCTGATCCGCGCCCACTACCTGGCGCAATTTCTTCCGCCGCACGAGTTCGACCGCACGACAGCAAGGTTCTCTTGCGGCGACCAGACATTGCAGGCCGTGGGCAAGCACGTAGTCGTGCCGGGTTGGCGCCTGGTACTGGCCGAGCCGCAACCCGACGATGCCGGCGATGACGCCGCACCCCGCAGCCAGGTGCTGCCAGCGCTACACCAAGGGCTGGCGTGCCAGGTGGCTGGGGTCGATCTGAAGGCGCTCAAGACGCTGCCGCCGCGCCCGTACACCCAAGGTGAGTTGGTCAAGGCGATGAAAAGCGTCGCCAAACTGGTGTCAGACCCACGCCTGAAACAGAAGCTGAAAGATTCCGTGGGCATCGGCACCGAAGCGACCCGCGCCAATATCATCGGCGGCCTGCTGAACCGTGGCTACCTGATCAAGAAAGGACGGGCCATCCGCGCCTCGGATGCCGCCTTCACGCTCATCGACACCGTGCCCGCCGCGATCGCCGATCCCGGCACAACCGCGGTGTGGGAACAGGCGCTCGACATGATCGAAACCGGACAGCTCGCGCTCGATACCTTCATCGACAAGCAGGCGGCCTGGGTCACGCAGTTGATTGCGCAGTACCGTGGCACCTCGCTGTCCATCAAGATTCCCGAGGGGCCAGCATGCCCGCAGTGTGGCGGTGCCACGCGCCAGCGCAGCGGCAAGAGCGGTCCATTCTGGTCCTGCGCGAAATACCCCGACTGCAAGGGAACGCTGCCCATAGAATCGGGCAAGCGTGCCGCGCCGCGCAAGCGCCGCGGTGGCCCGAAGGCCTCCTGAAAGACAGAGAACCCGTCGTCGCGTTGACCACCCCCGGCAACGTGACCACCGCCCCGCAGCCCTGCGAGGCTCCCAGCACGCGATACCTTCTGTTGCGGTGTGCGCGCCCCTTGCGAGGGGCGAGAAGGCCTTTTTTCCTCGAATCACGCACCGCGTATTCCCTCGATCAGTAACAGTCCCGCCCGCTGCGAAGGGTCTCCTGATGCCTTGCCTGCCATGGGGGTCGAGGCATCAGGAGACCCTTCAGGGTTGGCGGTATTCGACACCGGCGCCCACCGGTGAAAAGAACGGGCTCCCTTTGTGCGCGGATGTGCGCCAGACGATGCCGGCCCCAACCACGACAAGGGCCGGGTGAATGCTGAGACAGCGAACGGTTCCACCGACGACCGCAACCTGAACCAGTACACGGGTGGTTTCCTCCTCCAAGCCGAAGGCGGCCAGCCTTCGGCGTGTTTTCTCCTGCGCATCCGCCATGACGACCCGGCAATTCTGCCTCGGTCACACGAACAGGAGACACCCGAACGAATCCTCAACCACAAGCCGGCCGCCGAGGCGCCGCGCTACAAGGCGATTGGCAATTCGATGGCGGTGCCGTGCATGGCCTGGCTGGGCCGGCGCCTGCTGCAGACTCTGGACAACGCGGGGCGCACGACTGCGCATTGATCAGCGACACCACGCAACGGCAGGCGCATTGTCGGGCCTGCATCGCTGATTCGTCAGCCGTTGCCAGCAGCCAGGGTCGTGCAGGCTGCGTCGCGGACCCTCCGCGCCGACCGTCCTTGTCCGCATCGCATCGTGCCGCGGACACGCGCCCATTCCGGGCGTCGATGCTGCTTCTCCCTCGGGCCGACCGGCCCATTCCCCTTCCCACCGGCATCCGCCTGTTCAGTGCCCCGTCGCACCGGGCAGCGCTGTGCCTGTCCGGTGCAAACCATTATCCAAGGAGTCATCTCATGAGAACCCTTCGTCTCAAGACCAACCAGCACAGCCTCATCGCCAATCTGCGCCATGCGTTCAACCAGGGCTCGATGCTGGGCGAACTGTTACAGAACGCCCGCCGCGCCCAGGCCAGCGCGATCCACATCACGGTGAACCAGGACAGCCTGACCATCACCGACGATGGCATCGGCATTAGCGACCTGCAGACCTTGATCTTCATCGCCGAATCCGGCTGGGACAAGCAACTCAAGGCGCGCGAGAACGCCTTCGGCCTCGGTGTGCTCTCGACCTTGTACTTCGCCAAGACTCTGACGGTGCATTCGCGCGACAAACTGTTCAGCGCGCGAACCGCCGAGATCATTGCCGGCGAGCCGATCGAGGAAGACATCGCAGGCTCCCATCTGGAGGGCACCGCCATCCACCTCGAAGGCGTCAAGCCGGTGCAGGCCGGGCAGGATCTGCCCACCTGGGTGGAGCACGAGCTCCAGCGTCTGTGCGAAGCCTTTCCGGTGCCGGTCTGGCTCAACGGCGCTGAAGTGCCACGCCCGTTGGCGAAGCCCGATCTGCACTGGCGCGAGACGTCCATGGGCAAGGTCTTGATCAATCTGTCCGGTACGCGCACGCAGTGGCGCTGCTTTCTTCAGGGACTGCCCATCGGCGGACGACCTATCGACAGGCTGCCCACGAGCCAGGAACGCCAGGTCGTCCTGCTGCCTGACAACACGCTGGCGAAGCTCCCGGATCGGCAGCACCTGCTGAACGAGACGGAAGATCATCCACGTATCCAGGCTGCGGTCGATCAGGCCTACCGCGAGGCACTGATCGAGAAGAAGCAGGCGCTTGCCGCCAGCGACTTCGTCACGCACTACGCGCATGTCTGCCTCAACTCGTCGAACGCCGATCTGCTCAACGACGTGCCCTTCGTTCCTCTGTCCTGGTTCCGGGACTGGGACGAAGAGCCGGCCGGCTATCGTCAATACTGGCGGCGTTATCTGGGCGGAAATGGCGTGATCGCCCAACAGGCCCTGGAAGTGCTTGGTGTCTGGCAGATCGAGCCCGACGACGAAACCGCGCCGACCGCCGAGATCTACCTGGAAGCGGCCAAAGCGTATGTACTCGACGAGCCCGGTCTGGATGACGGCCACTGGCTCAAGCGTCTGATCAAGGTCGTCAGCCCTGAGCAGGTGCGCATCAGAACCGGCACCACCTTGCATCGAGAGGTCAATCCCGGACTTGCCGACTACGAGGTGGAGCTGGAATTGGTCGATACCCTGCATGTCGGGCTGGAGGGCCATCTCGGGACGGTGGAGTACGCAGTGGAGGCCGTGCGCAAGGGATACACGCTCTACCTGACCCCCTCGGCGGGGGCCAGAACCGGGCTGGTCTGCGACTATGTGTTCGACGATCGCTACGGTGAGGATCGTGAAGACGAGGACGCACTCCTGATCGAAACCTTCATCGCCGTAGGCTGCTCGTCATCAGCCGATCGCGTGGTCCAGGCGCTGCTGCCGTACGCGCTGCGCCATGGCGTGCAACCCAAGCTGGCCGGCGCCACCGTGCGCCTGGTCTTCGATGACACCGGCAAATTGCAGGCGGTCACTGCCTGATCGGTGCCATCTCTCCACGCCCCCGATTTCGGGGGCGTTTTTTCTTCTTGTGGGCCGACGAAAAACCGGTTCTCGCTACCGGGTGCGGGCGAATCCGGCTGTGCTGATTTCCCGTTTCCGGATGACGCGGACAGTACCAGAACCGATGCTGGCATCCGCTGTTGCCGACATTGTCGGCTTCGCCAGCAGCCAGGGTTTCAGGCTGCCGTGGAGCTTGCTCCATGCCACCCGCCAGTTCGCCGTCGCATCGCTCGGGCGAACGCTGCCCATGCGGGCATCGATGCCTCTTTCTCCAACCTACGGGATGAGCGCTTCGTCCCGCAGGGGCGTGGCGTTTCCCGACTGATCTCAAGGAATGTCCATGGAAACCATCATCACGCAAGACCGCATCACCCTGAAACACCTCAAGGTCGCGGATTTCGCCAGCGAAGAGACGCTGTGCTTCACTGCCACCGTCCTGTTCGATGGCGTTGCCATTGCCGATGCCCGCAACGACGGGCACGGCGGTTCCACCTTCATCCGCGCACTCGGCGGTCAGGCTGCACGGCTGGCCGAGGCCGAAGCCTTCGCCAGGAGCCTGCCCCCCGACATGCTGAAAGGTGGCATCTCCGGCGAGGACGACGACCCGCTGGTCATCGACATCACGCTCGACTACCTGGTCGATCATCTGGCTGAAGCACAGCATGCCGAGCGCAAGCTGCGCACCGCCTACACCCGCGACATCGCCAACAAGGTGCTGTTCATCAGGGACGGCAAGCTGCTGTTCCTGAAAGGCATCAAGCTCAAGGCCATCGCCGACCGCGCCGGGTACTTCGCGGCGCTGCGCGCACGGCAGGAAACACCCATCGTCATTCTGGCCGAGCTGCCACCAGACGAGGCTTTCGCCTTGTGGAAGCAGCATGTCCTGGGCGGCGAATCGTCCTGATCCCCAAGGCTTCCCGAGCCTCCACAGCCCCGCGATTGCGGGGTTTTTTTCGTCCATCAATCGGGACGCCTCGGATTCCCATTTGCGCATGACGCCGGCGCGGCGCTGGCTGAATCTGCCTGCATGTGTCGCTGACCTGGTCAGCACCATGCCAGCAGCCAGGGTTTCAGGCTGCCGCGGGATTTCCCTCCCGTGCGACCCACACCAGTCCGCCATCGCATCGAGTCCGCGGACGCGCGCCTTCATGGTGCCGATGCCGATTCATCCACCGCCAGCGGGAGCTGCCATCCCGTCAGGGGCAGGGCCGCCTCGCTTCTTAAAGGAGTCCGTCCATGTTCCAGCAAAGCTCGTTCGGCCACTTGGCCCTGATCTACGCAGGCAAACACCTACCCCTCGAAGTGCTTCACAGCGCCGCCGGCCACTACATCGGTACGCGCGACATCGAAGGCCCCGTCTCCCGCGAGTCGGCCGAGTACTTCCGCAGTTCGGCGGCAGCCCAGCGAGCCCTCGACCGAGGCGGCTGGACCCAGCTGCCCACCCCTTGATCCCCATCCATGAGGAGACCGTCATGAATCAGCTTCTACCAACCGACGTCGTCGATCAGATCATGCGTGAAACGCGCCATTTCGAGCGTGCGCCCGAGGCCTTTTTCGAGGCTTGGAAACGCGGTGCGGAAATCGCCGGGCCCGAGTGGTTTGGCGATGGCACCCGCGAAGGCCTGCGCCGTGCCGCCAGCAAGTGGGACTTGCGTCCGAACCTGCTGGAACTCAACGACGCCCTGGGCGTTTTGAGCGGCGGACAGCGCATGTTCCTGTCCGCGATGGTGAGCTTCTACAACTCGCGCGAGGGCGCCGCGATGCTCAAGCGCTGCGGCTTCGAGGGGCTTTCCGACCTCGGTGGCCTGGATCTGGAGCGGCGTCAGGTGATCGCCGATCTGGTACTCAACTACAGCGGCTGGTAGGTCCGAACGACCGACCACCGCCATTTTCTCAACCCCCAGCGAGGGACATCCGTCCCTTCGGGGCGGTGTCCCTCCATTCTTCCCACAGGAGCGACCCATGTCCCGAAATCCATCCTTTGCCGTCGTCCTCGAAGGAGGCCTGGTGCAGGCCATCGTCGTGCAGGACTGGCCCGATCATCTCCCGCTGCCGCCATTCGCGGTAGTGGACTACGACACCGAAGGCGCGGCCGACGACGAAATCGTCTGCTTCGACATCGGCAACTCCGAAGCCGAAGCCCTGTGCCGCAGCAACACCCCCACGGTGTTCGAGTCCTTGCCGGACGCGCTGTCACCACGGGTTGTGCTTGCCGCACTGGGCGAGCCCGTCCTGGATGACGCACCCGAACCGCTGGCGATCGCCCGCCGGGTGCGGCAGAACGTCCTCGATCTGGATGCCCGGATCAACACCAGCGAGCAGGCACCGACGGGCGACGACTACAACGCGCTCTACGTCCTGGCCAACTGCGGCCTGATCGAACTGCTGAAGTCTCTGGGCGACCCCACCGACTTCGGCGAATAGCGCTTTTCCCACCATTGCCCGAAGCCACGGTTTCGGGTTCATCCCCGCGGATGCCATGTCCGCAGGGGCTGGCTCCGCATCACCAACCAGGAGCCACCCCCATGGCAAACAACTACTACGACGCCACCGGCGTCCTCGTTCTCGACCAAGTCACCCCGGTGATTACCGCGCTGTTCGGCGGTTTGAAGCTGGATGCCTCATACCCCGGCAACGGCGAGGTCTACATCGCCCAGATTGCCGAAGACAGCGGCGCGCATTGGGACGATGTCTGCGAAGACCTCGTTGCACTGGCCCAGTCGCTGGGGCTGTCCGTGCCCAGCGAGGGCCCTCCCACGATGGACGACGTTCTGGCCGTGCTTTCCAGGCATTTCGGCACCGACCAGGACGAAGATCTGCAGCACCTGATCGAACACCATCGTTTCGAGGATGACTCGGATCTCGACGCGCTGTTCCTGATCGCCACGCGACTCGACGATGGTCACGGCCTCAAGGAGATTCGCTTCGAGGGTTGCTGGTATTGCAGCAAACCACGCCTCTTCAACTTCGGCGGTGACGGTTCTTTCATCAGCCGCGAGTTCTCGGTCTTCGGTGCCTCCGGTCAGGTGCTCGATCTCGGCAACCGTATCCGGCAAGCCCTTCTGATTCAGAACCTGGAGGCTGCTGCCAATCTGTTCGCCCGGGAAACACAACGCCTGCTCGCCGGCATCACCGACGAAACGCAGCGCCGGCAATTGCAACACCGCCTGTCCGAGCTGTTGAGCTGACAGGCCGCGATACGACGCTTGATCCATACCGGTGCCGCCTGCCGGCACCACTTCCTTTCCCACTGGGTCGATCCCCGGTGGGGGTTGGCCCTGCGTCACCCCTCACCGGAGAATCAAACCATGGACCATTCATCCAATCCTTTCGCCCGCGGCTACTACGGTTTCGAGATTCGGCGCCTTGCCGTCATCAGCTACGACGAGCGCCACCCGCAAACCTTTCTGCCGCTGCATCCATCGCAGGCTCATCTACCCGATGAAAAGGTGGCGTACCAAGCGTGCATCTTCAACGATGATTTCGTGCTGATCACCGAAGGCCAAACGGTGCCCGCCGAACTCGATGCCTTGTGCGGCGGCAGCGGCGCCGTGCAGGCCGTGTACCACAGCATCTACGGCCGAACCCTCGATAGAGGCTTCATCCATGTGGGCGACAGCTACACACTGGAATATGCCCAAGCGGTGGTGCGCAATCTGCAGTTCGAGACGGGCTTCTACAGCCGTGCCTGGGAGATCAGCACGGCCCACATCACCGAAGCATCGGGCCGCTACCTGTGCGAACTGGCGGATATCGCCACACCGAGCGGGTTCCTGTTCGTCGCCTTTCGCATCCCGTACAGCCCAGCCATCGGCGTCAAGCTGATCGCCACACCCTGGACGGATGAGAACCTGATGCACGTCGAAGGCATCACCGCCGAGCAACTGCGCCGGGAGCACCTGTCCAAGGGCATGCCCGAGGATCTGGCCGACGTACTGGCGCTGGCCGGACAGGCTGACGTCAGGGTGCTGGTATTCGATGCTGATGCCAACGAGCTGGACGGTCTGACCGTCTTCGAGGAAGAGGACGACACCCCCTCTGTGGACACCTGACCAGTCATGTCCCCCCGAGCCCCTCCGATGAGGGGCTTTTTTCTGCCTCGGGAATGCGGTGCAGGCCGGTTCGGTTTATCGCAGGCCGGGCCGGCCAGGCTCTGCCATCCTGCTGCCATGTTCGCTGGCGTAGCCGGCAACATCCCAGGCGGTCAAGGCCATCGAGACCGCGGCATGCCGATCGCGTGCTGGCTTTCATCCTCTTCTGGACGCACCGCGTCCATCCAATCCACCCACTTGGGACAACCCGCCCCCTGTGGCCGGGAAGTCCCTTTTTTCTGGAGATTTCCCATGGACCATCAACTCATTCGTCAACAACTCCCGACGCTGGTTTCCGGCCATGTGCCGTCCAATGCCCGCGGCTTCAAGTTCGTCATCTTCGACGGTGAGCCCAAGGTATCGACGATGGGCTTCCATATCGATCCCAAGCCTTTTGAAGGCAAGGTCATCGCGAGCACAGACGAGGCCATTGTCGTCAAGACCGGACGCACCCAGTTCATGGTGCTCGACCGGTCGCGCGTGACCGAGGAACCCGACGAAGGTGCCAAGGTACAGGTCGAGCCTTATGCCAGACGCCGCTTCGACGGCTTGCGAGCGGATACCCCCGAGGAACGCACCGAGTACACCCACGACGGCCAGCCCTACAAGCTGCAGACGTTCGTGCTCGGTTCGGCTCCGGCGAAACTGCCGGTCCCGCAGCCGCGCTGCCTGGAACTGCAGCAACTCATCGAGCAGTTGGAAACGCTGCCGGCGCCCGACGGCTACCGGCGCATCACGCACCTGTTGGTCGATGCTGGCGCGTGCGACTTCACTTGGGTCGATCCACTGCCCAAGGACATCATCGCCACGCCGCCGGCCATCAGTTTCAACGTGGTCACGGCGAAGTTCCAGGGGCGCGTCACCGTGCTGTACGAACGAGGCGACGATCTCTATGCGGTGGAACTGCACCGCGACGGTGAGCTGGTGGAGCGCGTGGATGAGGTGTTCTTCGATGACCTCGGCAACACGTTGGAACGCCTGATCGACGATGGCAGTTGGCGCCAGATTCGCGTCAGCACCGTGCAGAAGCCCGCACGGCGCAAGCCGCGGGCGGTATCCGCATGACTGCGCGAAGCGGCTGAGTCCGTCGGCGGCATTTCGTCCTTTCCGCACCGCCTTGTCGGAGCATTCATCCACCACGGCACTTGCCCCGGAAACTGGCCTCGCGCCAGCTTCCGGGGCTGTGCCTATCTGCTGGGAAATATCTCATGACCGTGTCGGCAGAACACTGAACCTGCCTCAGCCCCCCGGTTCCGCCGCGAGTGCGCACTTAGCTGGCCTGTTTTACCGAACGCCAGGACGACCTGTCCGACCCTGCCGAAGAGACCATCGGCTGCTATTGCGGCGATTGAATGCGGTCAGGCGACAGTACTCATTCCCGATGGTGTGCGAAGCCGCGCGGTGTGAGGCTTGCCCCATGCTTGCTGACGTTGTCAGCGACATGCCAGGCAACCATCGGTCTTCGAGGTTGCGGCGCGGCACCCGCCGCGTGACCGAGCCAGTTCGCAACGCATCCCTCCGTGCGAACGACCATCGGCTTGCCGGTGGTGGATGCACCTTCCTAGTCCATTCGCCTTATCAACCCACCGCGGGGTTACGCACCCCCCGCGCAGTCGGGTCCGGTGTGTCTCCGCTTCATTCCCATTGGAGATTCACCATGACCAATACGACTTCCAACGCGAAGAGCTACTTCGATCTTCACACCGAGGGCTACGCCCGCTTGCAGCGTGTCCGGGAGGTTCCTGTCCGTGGTGGCCGCCGTGCGCAGCCGTTCCTGGCTTGCACTGTCGCCGCACTCGTCGGGTCCGCCAAAGACCCCGTCACCCGCTACTTCGACGTCAAAGTCTCCGGTGCCGACGCCAAGAAATTGGTCGAGAGTTACATCGGCGTCGATGACCCGAGGCAGCGTCCGCTGGTCAAGTTCCGGATCGGCGATCTCTGGGGCGATGCCTTCATGCGCACCAGCGGCGACCGCAAGAATCAGCCGGCGGCCAGTCTCAAGGGCCGACTGTTGAAAGCCGAACTGATCGATCGTGCCGAACTGGCGCAGATCGAGCAGTACGAGCTGATCACCCGGGGTATCGGTTATCTCAACCGTCCGCGCGAGGTTACGCCGAAGGATGGCGATCCGTTCCTGTCGTGCTCCATCGGGGCGCTGGCCGGCCCGGTCGATGAGCCGGATTACCGGTACATCAACACCATCGTCGCCACTGCGGACGCCCAGCATCTGGTGCGCCGCTGCGTACAGGCCATCGAGGCCGAGCGCAAGGTGCTGATCGCCTTCCGTCTCAACGACATGAAGGCCGATGCGTACCTCCGCACCAAGGGCGAGCGTGCCGGCGAACCGGCGGCGAGCCTGGAATCCAAGCTGATCCACATCGGCCTGATCAAGATCGATGGCCAGCAGGTCTTTCCGGCCGCCGCACCGGCGCCCGTTTCCGAGGACGCTGCGGCGACCGAGGATGCGGATACCGCCGATGGCACCGTCGAGGCGCCGACCGCCGAGTCCGTTCAGGACGAACCCGTGCCGGCACCCGAGGCCGAGGAACCCGCACTCGCGGCTTCCTTCTGATCCACCCCCGCAAGGCCCCATTCCGGGGTCTTGCTTCTTATCCCCAACCTGCCTGCAGGCCACTGACGTGGCGCGTGGGCGTTCGTCTTTTCATCCCCGCAGTCCGTTCCGCACCGTGCGGATTCGGCTGCATAACAATCCCAGGAGAATGCCATGTCTCTCGCATCCCGTTTCGCACCGCGCTCACCGGTACTGCGCTCGGACCGTCCTCTGTTGGACGACCAGATTCGCGCCGTGGTGCCGTCGATCTTTGCGGAAACACCGCACGAAAGCCGTTCCCAGCGGTACAGCTACATCCCGACGGCCACCGTGCTGTCGGAACTTCGTCAGGAGGGATTCCTGCCCTTCATGGTGTGCCAAACACGTGTCCGCAACGAGGACCGCCGCGAGTACACCAAACACCTGATCCGCCTTCGCCACGCCAGCCAGATCAATGGCGACGAAGCCAACGAGATCATCTTGTTGAACTCGCACGATGGCACCAGCAGCTATCAGATGCTGGCAGGTCAGTTTCGATTCGTCTGCCAGAACGGGCTGGTCTGCGGCGACACGTTCGCGGACATCCGCGTGCCTCACAAGGGCGATGTCGCGGGCCAGGTCATCGAAGGTGCCTACGAAGTCCTGAAAGGCTTCGAGCGGGTGCAGGAAGCGCGCGAGAGCATGCGCGCGATCACGCTGGAGGCTGGGGAGGACGACGTTTTCGCCCGTTCGGCCCTGGCGCTCAAGTACGACGATCCGGACAAGCCCGCGCCTGTCACGGAGAGTCAGTTGTTGGTTCCCAGACGCTGGGACGATCGCAAGAGCGACCTCTGGTCGATCTTCAACCGCGTCCAGGAAAACCTCGTCAAGGGAGGGCTGACCGGACGCACTGCGAACGGCCGCCGCCAGCGTACCCGCCCTGTACAGGGTATCGATCAGAACCTGCGCCTGAACCGCGCCCTCTGGATGCTCGCCGAAGGCATGCGCCAGTTGAAGTCCTGAGCCACTACTCGGACCTCGCCCGTCAGGGCGGGTCCATTTTCTTCCTGACCCGTTGCGCGCCGCGCAAGACGGTTCCATTCATCACAAGGAGATATGCCATGGCTACAGCAGCCGTTCAATCCGATCCGCCCCTCATCGTCCGCGGCCAACTCGCCATCCGCACCATCCCGGGCCGCAACGGTCGGTTCACGGTCGGTCGCCTCACGACCCGCCTTGGACTGTTCCATGTGAAAGACCCGGAACTGGAGCAGTACCCCGAAGGGAAGTACGACGGTGAGTTCGTCATCCGCTACATCTATCCGAAGGCCTATCCGGTTGGCGATGGCATGCGCTTTGAAATCCGCGCCAACCTGGACGGCATGACCCTGTCGGGCATCGACAAGCTGAGCAAGGCCGAGGCTCGCGCCTTCGCCGCACAGGACGTCGATCCGCTCGATGAAGAGCTGGGCACGCCACCGGCGACAACGCCGGCAACAGCCGAGAAATCCAAGTCCCGGTCCAAGCCGGAGCCTGCGCCCGTGCAGGCATCGAAGGACCCGCTGGTCGATACCACGCCATTCGGCGTCGATACGCCGTCCGCCACCGTGGCCGCTTCGGATAGTCCCGAGAGCGACGACGCGGCGCTGTTCGGCATTCTCTGGCCGTTGGAAGAGTCGGTGAAACTTGACTCGACCATCGATCGCCGCACCCTGCGTCTGCAGATCGCGCGGCTCAACCAGTTGGGCTATGCCTTCGACGCCACGGCCCAGCAATGGAACCTGCAACTCGAACCGCAGGCTGCCTGATCGTCCTGCCGCATCCGCGGCATTTCATCCACCCGCCGGGGCAGCCCCGATGGGGAGGTTCCCGGCTATTTCAATCGAGGAGCTTCACCATGAGTCGGCACTACTTCGACACATTTCACAAAGGATTTTCCGTCACCGTACTACTCGGCTGGGATCGGCCGATGAACTACTTCTTCTTGGTCATCGAGAAGCCAACCGAGTTGATCGACGACACCATGAAGGTCGAGAGCGACGACTTCTTGTACAGCAATCTGCACGAGAGCGATCCGTTCAACCATGACCTGGACTACTACCGTGAGGTCTTGCGTCATTTTCAGATCCTTGTGCCGGAAAGCCTGTTCATCGAGGTCCAGCACGACGCTGAAAGGAATGTCGGCAACCGCGTAGTCAAGCATCAGGCCGACGGTTCGTTCACCGAACGTGAACTCTGAGTAGTCCGCGTTCTTTCATCCCTAACGGGGCATTCACTGCCCCTGCGGGTGGTGGTGCCCCTCACTCATTGAGGACTCCACCATGTCTGCATCTTCATCCCCACAGCTGCTGTACCGCATCGACGAATGCGGCGACGTGATGGCCGATGCCTGCGTCTGCGGCGAAGACGGCGATCTGGTCTTTCTGTCGGTCTGGGCGCGGGACACCGCGATCCAGCAGTTTCTCGCCCGGCTCACCTTGGGCCGCGACGAGGATGGACTGGACCAGTTCCATCTCATCACCGACCAGGGCGGCTCCGTGCCCGTGTTCGTTCCCTCGGTCGAGCGTCTGGAAAAGCGCTTGACCCGCAGCTATCGCCGCACCCTGTTCGGGTCGCTCGTCAATCTCTGGCTGTTCGATCGGCGCTGCATCCGGCCGGACAAGGCCACCACCAGCGCGCTCGCACTGTTGCCGCGCGCGGCGGCCGATCCTACGTCGCGCCTCTGGCTGCTCGTCAAGGAGACGTGCCCGCTGCCCTTGCTGGATCACTGGCAAGGGACGGTGCTGGCACTGCTGCGAGACCGCGACATGCTCCGCGACCTGCCGACGGCCCTCGGGCCGCTGCGTGGATTTCGTCTGGGGCTGGACGTGCCAGCGCTCACCGAAGCGCTGGGCAGCCTGATCCGCCAGGGCGTACTGACCGCCCATCCGCTCCCGCAGCCGGCGACCACCCAACGGTCGCTGGAAGCGGTGGCCTGACCCACGGCAGGTGCGTGTGACCGACACGCACCCGCTTTCCTTCATCCCCGCTACAGGAGATTTCTTATGGCACTCATGTTCCCGCGGCTCGCCCGCAACTTCATCAAGGCTGGATATTTTCCGACCGACGAGCCCACGCTCGAAAGAGCGCTCAGCGCACTGGCGCCCGGCGACGGGCCGATGTGCATTCTCGATCCTTGTGCAGGCGAAGGCGTCGCCATCGCGGAGGCTGCGCATGCCCTCGGGCGTGACCAGGTCACCGCCTATGCGGTGGAGTTCGACCCGGAGCGCGCCAACCATGCGCGTCTGCTCGTCGATCACTGCATCCAGGGCGACCTCATGGACACCTTGATCGCACGCCAGAGCTTCGGTTTGCTGTGGCTCAACCCGCCATACGGGGATCTGTCCAAGGATGCGAACGGCAACATCGGCTACGAAGGCAAGGGCCGCGCACGGCTGGAAAAGCTGTTCTATCAGCGCACGCTGCAACTGCTGCAGTACGACGGCATCTTGGTTTTCATCGTCCCGCACTACGTGCTTGACCAGGAACTGGTCGGTTGGCTCACGCGGCACTTTGCCGATCTGCGCATCTACCGAGCGGTGGATACGCAGTTCAAGCAGGTGGTCGTGTTCGGTCGCCGGGTCCGCCAGCGCGAGCTGGTGGGCGATGAGGTCAAGAACGTCCGTGCTCGCCTGTTGCAGATCGGGCAAGGCGACCTGGAAGCGGAGGAACTGCCACCCGCGTGGCCATCGCTTCCGTATGCCGTCCCTGTCGCCCAGCACGAGCCGGAGCATTTCTACCGTCTGAGCATGGAGCCGGCGCAGTTCGCCGACGAAGTGCAGCGCCTGCATGGCCTGTGGCCGTCGTTCGAGACCCATCTGGGCGCCGCCCAGCAGTCCTTGCGCCGCCCGGCGCGCGCATTGTCCCAGTGGCACCTGGCACTGGCCCTCGCGGCCGGCGCGATCTCCGGTGTCGTGCAGTCGAAGAACGGCCGCACCCTGGCCGTGAAAGGCGACACCTACAAGCAGAAGGCGACGACCACCGAATATCGCGAGCGCGATGACGGTTCAATCGCAGAGACACGCATCCTCACCGACAAGTTTGTCCCCGTGATTCGTGCCTGGGACTTGTCCCCGGACTCGGCCACCCTCGGCCGGATTCTCACCATCCACTGATCGCATCGGGCGGCTCGCCGCCTTGCTTCATTCATCCACCAGAAGGAGAACTCCCATGCTTTCGCGTTTGTTCGCGCGGCGCGAGCCGCAAGCCCGTCCGTTGTTCGCCCTCGGTTCGCTGAGGCTGAGCGAGAAGGTGCACTGGTTGGCCAGCAAAGGCCTCATCGATCCCTTGCCTTATGTGCAGCGCCATGTGCGAGGCGATTGGGGCGATGTCGACGAGACCACCCGCCAGGTCAATGATGTGGCACTCGACCAGGACAATCCCATGATCTCTCGCTACAGGATCACGCCGCAGCTGCTGCTGATCGTGATGACCAGCGAGGATCACCGCACCACCGTGGTCCAACTGCCCGAAGAGCAGTCCTCGATCTAGCACCAGCCCATTTCATCCACCCACCGGGGTCATGTCGCCCCGATGGGGACGCCATGGCCCTTTCTTTCATCGAAGGAGCTATCACCATGGCAACTGTAATGTCCATCAGCGCGGCCCCCAATCTGCGCTTCTCGCCGGGTGCGACGGTCATGACCGTCGGCGTGGCCAATCTGGTCGAACAGGGACGGCTCAACCCGAGCCCGTACCTTCGCCGCCACCTCAGCGGCGACTGGGGCGACCTCGACGAGGACGATCGGCGATCGAACGATGCCGCGCTGGCATCGGGCGAGGCCCGGTTGCTCTCTTCGTACCAGGTCGATCCCGATCTGAAACTCTGGATCATCACTGAGTGGGACCGCAGCGTCACGACGCTGTTGTTACCCAGCGAGTATTGATTTCCGGGCGGCTGCGCGCCGTCCACCCACCTTCACCCCCAGGGGCATACATCGCCCCTGGGGGCGGTGCATGCCCCATTTTTTTGGAGCATCACCATGACCATGCAACTCGAAGCGGCCCCCGCCGCACCTTCCATGCCCGCCACGGGCGATCTGTTCAACCCTGCGGACAGCGAAAGCGATCTGTCTTTCAGCCTGCAGGATTTCGTCACCGAGTTTGGGGATGAGTTACTCGACTCCCTCAACCGGGCCAACCCGCCCGTTTACAACGGTGTGCCGCGCGCCAACCGCCAGCTCGTCCTCGCCAGCCTCAAGCGGCAGCTGTTCCCCGCCCAGGCCGAGGTCGTCCATGCGGCCGCCGAACTGCTCGTCAATCAGGGCGAGCGCGCGGCCATCGTCAATGGCGAGATGGGGACGGGAAAAACCACCGTCGGCATCGCGCTAGGGGCGGTGCTCAACGCGGAAGGCTATCGCCGCACGCTCGTCCTCAGCCCGCCCCATCTAGTCTACAAATGGCGGCGCGAGATCCTCGAAACCGTCGCCGGTGCGAAAGTCTGGGTGCTCAACGGCCCGGACACATTGCTCAAGTTGATCAAGCTGCGCGAGCAGTTGAACGTGCCGGCCGAAGGGCAGGAGTTCTTCATCATCGGCAGGGTCAGAATGCGGATGGGATTCCACTGGAAGCCCGCCTTCGTCCGCAAACGCACCCGTTACGGCATGGTCGGCGCCTGCCCGCACTGCGGGACGATGGTCACTGATCTCGACGGCGAGCCGGTCAGTGCTCTGGAGCTGGAGGCGGAAGAAACCCGCCGCAAGTGCCATGTCTGCGACGGCGCACTCTGGACGCTGATGCGGCCACGTAGCCTGTCGGGCAGTGATCAGTCCTCGGCGGTGCTGCGTGCGCTGAAGAGAATCCCGACCATCGGCGAGGCCACGGCCAACAAGCTGATGAAGACCTTCGGCGATTCGTTCCTGGCGTCGATGCTCGGCGACAACCTGCACAACTTCATCAACCTGATGGACGAGCGCGGGGAGTTGGTGTTTTCCGACCGGCAGGCGCAGCGCATGGAACGCGCCATGTCCTCAATGGAGTTCGGCTTCGGAGAAGGCGGCTATCAGCCCTCGGAATATGTGAAGCGGTATCTGCCGCAAAGCACCTTCGACTTGCTCATCGCAGATGAAGCCCATGAATACAAAACGGGTGGATCGGCGCAGGGCCAGGCGATGGGCGTCATCGCAGCCAAGGCACGCAAGACCGTACTGCTAACCGGTACCCTCATGGGGGGCTATGCAGACGATCTCTTTCATTTGCTGTTCCGGGCCTTGCCCGCGAGGATGATCGAAGATGGTTACCGCCCGAGCGCCAGCGGCAGCATGAATGCCGCTGCCATGGCGTTTATGAGGGACCATGGTGTCCTCAAGGACATCTATTCCGAGAGCAACGGGCCGGCCCACAAGACCGCCAAAGGCTCGAAGATCACCGTCAGAACGGTCAAGGCACCCGGGTTCGGGCCGAAAGGCGTACTGCGCTGCGTGCTGCCGTACACGATCTTCCTCAAGCTCAGAGACATCGGCGGCGTGCTGCCGCCGTATGACGAAGAGTTCCGGGAGGTCGCCATGGATGCCGGGCAGGCCGACGCCTACCGCAATCTGGCCGCCAGCCTGACGGCGGAACTCAAGGAGGCCCTGCGCAAGCGGGATACCACCTTGCTGGGCGTAGTCCTCAATGTGCTGTTGGCGTGGTCCGACTGCTGCTTCCGGGCAGAAACCGTGCGCCACCCGCGTACGCGCCAGGTCCTGGCCTTCACACCGGCCCAGTTCAACGAGCTGGAGATCATGCCGAAAGAGCGTGAGCTGATCGACATCTGCCGCGAGGAGAAAGCCGCGGGTCGTAAGACCCTGGTGTACTCCGTCTACACCGGCACGCGCGATACCACCAGCCGTTTGAAGATGTTGCTGGAGCAAGAGGGTTTTCGGGTGGCGGTACTGCGCGCAAGCGTGGATGCCTCTCGCCGCGAAGACTGGATTGCCGAGCAGCTCGATCGCGGGATCGACGTCCTCATCACGAATCCGGAACTGGTGAAAACCGGCCTGGATTTGCTGGAGTTCCCCACGATTGTGTTCATGCAGTCGGGGTGGAACATCTACACGTTGCAACAAGCCGCGCGCCGGTCATGGCGGATCGGCCAGAAGCAGCATGTGAAGGTGATCTACCTGGGGTATGCGGCCACGTCGCAGATGACGTGCTTGGCCCTGATGGCGAAGAAGATCCTGGTATCGCAGAGCACCTCCGGCGACGTCCCGGAATCGGGGCTGGATGTGCTCAACCAGGACGGCGATTCGATCGAGGTCGCCCTGGCCCGGCAACTCGTCGCGGCCTGATACTCTCGTTCATGCCGGCGTCCCTCTGGGCGCCGGCTTTTTTTATTCCTGCACAGTACCTTCAATCGTCGCCATGACGCCCAGCGTCGGGGTCGTTAAACTGGGCGGACATACGCAGATCTCGAGGGGCATGATGGTCATGGTGATCGAAGCAGCCTACGCGAATGGCACTGGCGTCGCGAATGCACTGCGCATGTCGCAGGCCCAGTGGCTGGGGCTGCAACGGAACTATCACGTCGGCGATCTGCTAATGCCATGCTGCAATGCTCCAGCCGTCCCCAAGATCAGTGCCAATGGCCATCCTTTCTTCGCGCATCTAAGCGGTGCCTGCAGCACTTCCGAAGAAAGCCAGTGGCACCTCGCGGCCAAGATACTGGTGCGCAGCGTTTTGGAGGATCTTGGTTGCCGAGCCTCGGTTGAGGTTCCAGGGAGCAGCGAAACCAGCCGCTGGAAAGCCGATGTCTGGGGCGAGCGTGGCGAGGCCAAGTTGGCTATCGAGATCCAAAGGTCATATCAGTCGCTGCGTGACTACCGTACCCGGCAAAAGAAATATCGGGCCGAGGGCATCAAGGCGCTTTGGTTGCTAAGACAAGAGAGATACAGCACTCTCACGAGGAGCATGAGCAAGGAGCGACTGCGGACCGAGTTCGGAGGAAAATTCCCTCCAGCCGGGCACTTCGGCCCATGTCTCGCAGATGTGCCTATAGCAATGCTCGAGTTGGAGCCGACCACCACGATCACAGGTGCTGGATTTTTCACCGCCAGTCTTCCGGATTTACTCGAAGCAGTGCTTAGTGATCGCTTTCTTTGCGTAGATGGTCTTTGGTGCATCGACAACCTAGATGCGATGTCTCGTGCCGCCCAACTTGCGCGCGAACGTGCCGCAGCCCAGCGCGCGGCAGATATTTAGTTAAGAACCGGTATTAACTCATCCGGAGCCCATGCGATTCTGATACAGCCCCAACCCTTATATAGTCGCTCAGAGGTTCGCAGCACGCATTCGTGCCTCTAATTCATCCAGGAATGGTGAGCGCCCATGGCGCATCGGACCATAGCGCCCTTCAACGAATCCCGAGTACAGCATGTGAACCTCGTCGCGGGCGCGTGTGAGTCCCACATAGAACAGCCGGCGACTCTCGCGCAACTTCTCTGGACTCAGTTTTCGCCATGGCAAACTCCCATAGTCGAGACCGACCATAATGACCACGTCGTACTCGCATCCCTTAGCGGAATGAAGTGTCAGCAGGTTCAGGTGATCCGGCGAACCATCACGTCCGCCCAGACTCGCAATGTCCAGCGTAGCCAGCGCGCCACCTTCGG
This sequence comes from Halomonas sp. Ps84H-12, assembly GCF_024124725.1. NCBI lineage: Bacteria > Pseudomonadati > Pseudomonadota > Gammaproteobacteria > Oceanospirillales > Halomonadaceae > Halomonas > Halomonas sp. Ps84H-12. Next base: position 34,832 of record NZ_JAMXSJ010000001.1, read on the forward strand.
CAAGCGCCGCCGTCATGCGATCCAGTTGTTCCTTCTGATCGGCAAGCGACGATTCAGCAACCAACAGACGATCCAAGATGCCGTTGCGCAGTGATGCGACAAAATCACGTGCGGACTGCTGATCGGCGCGCAACGCCCACAACAGAGCGGTTAGCTCCTGCCCCTCGCGTCGAGCCTGCGCATCGTCCAAGTTCGCTCGATGAAATGCGAGATAACGGTCGATCAATCCACGCAGTTGCGGACGCGCGATACGCCAGCCACCCGCACACCATGCGGCGCAGTCTTCTACCCAACTCGTCAAGGCAACTTTACGGTAAGGCGCGGCGGTGTCCACGCGGATATAATCGAAACCGCCGGCTGCCACGGCCTTGGCCACAATATCGCCTGCGCGATAGTCCGTATACAAGATTGCGATATCGCCCAGCGTTCGTCCTGGCTTGGAGTCCAAGGCCACCGGAATGATCTGCGCGACGGCGTGTGCGGCCTGATCTGCGAGCCCATCAGGGCACAGCACAAACTCGATAGTCGCCTGACGGGTCGGGTCGTTCGCCCGATAGCCACGATCCTCACCCAACGCCATTTCTGAAGCGCTGACAATGCCTGCCCCTGAGCGATAATTCAATTGAAGTCTGACCGGCTCGATGTCTTCACGCTCAGCTAGCTCCATGAGCAACGCGCCATCGGCCCCTGTGAAACCGTAGATCGACTGGTCTGCATCACCGACTGCGAACAAGCGCACGCCACCATCAAAAGCCAGGCGCTTGACGATGCGATGGAGTGCAACCCCCAAATCCTGATATTCATCTACCGCCAGCACCGGAAATTTCGCCTGCACCAGAGGCAGTACCCAATCATGCTCAGCGATCAGGCGCTGGCCATAGACCACCATGTCGTCGTAGTCGATCAGCCCCCCTTGGCGCAGTGCCGCCTCGTAGGCTTCGGCCCAGGCGGCAAGTTCTTCCTCGCTACGCCAGGCAACGCTGTTTCGGTTCAGTACGGATCGGCGATGCCGTCCAAGATCGATAGCTTTGTAAGGATGGTTGGCCCCAAAGAGCTCGTCTCCGGACTGCCTGATCAAACGATCACTCACTCGCTGGGATGCCACTGAGAGGGGAAACTGAATCGGTAGATCAGCTAAGCGTCCATATGGCATCAACAGATGGCGTAGGCAGAATCCGTGGACGGTGCCGATGAACAGGTTTGGCGCCTCCCGCAGCCCCAACATTTCAAGCCGACGGGTTAATTCGCGTGCGCACTCTTGACTGTAGGTGATGCACGCAGCACCACGCGGTGCCTGCACGTCTTCGGCCAAGATGCGAGCCAGCTTCAGCACAAGCGTCTTGGTTTTTCCGCTTCCAGGGCCGGCGAGCACCACGCAATGTCCCTGGGAGTTGTACGCCGCCAACTGACCAGGATTTCCGGCCAGCTCGGCAGCCTGGGCCAGGTAGGCTGTGCTGAAACTACGCGACGGCATTGCGGATATGCTCCAGCGCGGAACGGATGTAGTGCGGGCAAGTATCCTCGGACACTGAGCGTGCAAGGGCCTGAGCGAATCGTCCCTTTCCGATTCTTTCGATAAGCTTCAGCAGCCGTTCTTCATCGACCTGGTCTAAGTCATCCACCCACTGCTGCAATGCTTCTCGGGTTGCTTGCCTCAGTTGCGGCAATTCCTGCTGAATTACATCCCGCATCGACTCAGCCAACCCACCGGCGAACAACTCCGTTTCCAGTGTGTTCTCGTTCACGAAGTATCCGAACTCCTCGGCAAGCTCAATTACGTCATCTGTCTCCATCTCCGAGTGGTCGTACTCGTCTTCAACCACGTCAAGAAGATTGATCAGTCGCCGGCGAACCAGCGGAGCCTTGCCATTGACCGGATCATAGTCCGTCAGGATGACATGAGGAATATCCAGTCCTTCAGGGCCTAGGAGCTTCACATACGGCGTGAAGTTAGTTCCGCCAACCGAGCACACGGTAATCCCAAGCATATCGAGGTGGATATCAAGCGCCTCAGCGAACGCGGGGACCAGGAAACGCTCTGCGTCGCCTTCGACCAGAATGACCCCCCGAGAAAAGAAAATCTCGCCACGCGTGACATCAATGTAGCGCTGTAGATCTTCTTCATCCCTCTGTGTGAACGGCGCATTCGCAGTTGAAACGGCGACAGTCTTGCCTGCCCCCACGTCATGACGTAGCAGAACGATGGATCTAATCGGCGTAACGCTTGCAATGTGTGGGGAGTGAGTTGTAAGGATCGTTGTTAGCGGAGCATCTTCCTCGTTTTCATCCCCTCCGGTGCCAAGGAAATAACGATAGACAAGGCGCTGAACGTGCGGGTGCAGGTGCGCTTCGGGCTCCTCAACCACAAAGAATGTATGGTCACGTTCTCCGTCAGACACGAGGCGGTCGAGTTCGAGGCTCTTCAATGCCAGGAAGATCAGGTTCGCGGTTCCCAGACTAGCGTCACCGACGCCGCGAATTCCATTGTCAATTAACAATCGCAAGCTGCGAAGCAGCGCATCCACCCGAGTTGGAGCGAGTCCAAGCGACACAGGCACAGCATGCTGCTCACCAGCAATGGAGATCAACCGCTCGCTGATCCGGTTCGCCGTCGCAACCACTTGGGCGTGGCCAGCTAGTTCCCGCTGTGCGTCGTCAACCTGATTTTGAATCTCCTCACGGGCGTCTTCGTCCAACGACTCGGCAAGATCTTCGATGAGGGGTCTCAATGGTGAATTGCGCCAACTCGCGAGATCCTTCTCAGCATCACGCAGTGCCACCTGGACGTCTATTGGCAACATGCGGCGAAACGCACTACCGACGTGCATTTCGGGGTCGTTACCACCAAAGATCACATACTCATAGTCTTTCAACGATTCCGGAGCGCGTCCCAGTCCGGCTTTGGGCTGGAAGCGATAGGTGAGACGGGCCGTCATGGGTGGGCCTGGATCAATCACACAATCGTTGAGATGAGCCATCAACCGCGGGTTATCAGTGAAGTCGGTCAAGTCCACCGAGACTTCGATGATTTTACCGATCTTGTCTTCAACCAGGCCATCCCAGAAGTGCTCTATGCTCAATTGCCGGTCACGCTCGGACAATCCTGGGTCGAGAATCAGCTGTAATCCACGAATGAAGTTACTTTTTCCGACTTTATTCTCACCAACGATAACGATGCTATCGCCAGTCTTTATATCAACATCCGAAAAATTGGCGAAATTGATCAGCCTAACGCGTGAGATCCGCATGCACACCCCCTGCAATATGTCTTACGAATAATATCAGCCCATCGTCGGCAACACCGTTAGTTATTCACCGCCTTCCCTACAAGCCTGCGCTGACTCAACCTCCGAAGACTCATACTTCCAACCTACACCCGCGAACAAAGCGATCCAAGACTCTTTCGTATTCTTTGCTGAACGATTCGGTCTGCCCGGCGAAGGTATCGGCTCATCGCCATCGAGAGCCGAACCATGCCAGCAACCCAACTTCTACGGCGCCTGACCGGCAGCGGCCTGCTGATCACCGCTGTGTTGAGCGGCGGCTGCGCCACCACCGCCGCACCGCCCGTTGATCCTCTTGTCGAGGAAGCCGACACAGCGCCGCAGTCACCTGAACTGATTCCGGTGGTGCGCTATGGCCGCTACACGCTCGTGGAGCTTGTTCCCACCGCGGCCCAGCGTGACCTGCTGCTGCAGGTCATCGACGTGGCGATGCCAGCGGATGCCAGAGCGACGGTGGGCGACGGCCTGCGCCACGCACTCCAGCGCAGCGGCTACCAGCTTTGCGAGAACGCCCATGCGGTGATCGAGCTGTATTCGCTGCCGCTGCCGGCGGCGCACCTGTATCTGGGGCCGATGACGCTGCGCGACGCACTGCTCACGCTCGCCGGGCCGGCCTGGGATGTACAGGTCGATGACAGGGCGCGCCAGATCTGCTTCGTTCCTGCCGGCGAGCCCTCCGCAGATCCCGAGACCGACACGCCACTGGCCGCGCCGGTGCAGACCTTTCCCATCGTCGACGGAGGCCAGCCATGAGCGCAGTGGCCCATGCGTCGCGTTCGCGCGCGGCCTTCGTGCTGTACCTGCTGCTGTGGGCCTGGATGGTCGGACTCAGCGCACTGGTGCTCGTCAACTTCCGCGTTGCGGGCGACCTGGCCGGTCAGAGTCAAGTTGATTCGGCCTTACGCCAACTGCAGGTGCTCGAAGGCCGGCTCGCCGAATTCGCCGACGACGTACAGACGCTGCAAGCCCGCCCCGAAGCGGCGACCACGGCAGCTTTGCAGGAAGCTTTGCAGGACACCCGCCAGCGCCTCGAAGCCGACATCGCCCGTCTCGAACAGTCGCTGGCCGGCTACGCCACCGAGGCGGCCCTGCAGACACTGCACAGCGAGGTCGAGCAGCTCAAGGCACAGCGCCAGACCGCCGCGCGCACGCCCGCAGCGCCGCGTCCCGCCAGGGCGACGACGACGGCACCGGCACAGGTGCCGTTTCCCTTCCGCTTGATCGGTGCGGAACTGCGCGCCGGGCAGCGCGCCGTTTCCATCGCCCCCGCCACCGACCCGCTCTCGGCCGGGCAGATCCAGGTGCTGCTTCCCGGCGAGCATGCCGGGCGCTGGCAGTTGCAGACCATCGACGGCAACACCGCCGTGTTCCAGGCCGGCGACCAGACGCGCCGGCTGGCGATTCCTTGATCGGGAGGCGCCATGCAACGTCGCGCACTTTCCATGCTGTTCCTGTTGGCCGCGCTGAACGCACCGGCCTTCGCGCAGCAGCCCGCCACCCAGAGCACACCCGCACAGTCTTCCCGTGTCACGCCGAGCCAGATCGATCAGGCACGCGATGAACGCCTGGCGCGGGACTGGGGGCTGCGCGGCGACGAATGGGGACGCTACCGCGAACTGATGGAAGGGCCGCTGGGCATCCATTCACCCAACCTCGACCCGCTGACCGCACTCGGCATCGAAGCCCGCTCCGACGAGGAGCGACGGCGCTATGCCGAACTGCAAGTGCAGGTCGAAGCGCGCCGCGTGGAAAAGTTGCTGGCGTATCAACGAGCCTACGACGAAGCCTGGCAACGCCTGCATCCCGACGCCCAGCGGGTGAATCTGCCCGATGCGCTGCCGGGCGGCAGTGCGATGACCGGCAGCGGTCGTACCGCCGTGTTCGTCCGGGACGGCTGCGCGCCGTGTGCCCAGGTCGTGCAGCGTCTGCAGACGGCGAACGCCGAGTTCGACCTGTACATGGTCGGCAGCCGCCAGGACGACGCGCGCATCCGCGAGTGGGCCCAGCGCGCGCAGATCGATCCGGCGCGCGTGCGCAGCGGCTCGATCACGCTCAACCACGACGGTGGCCGCTGGCTGGCGCTGGGTTTGCCCGGTGAACTGCCCGCGGTGGTGCGTCAGGTGAACGGCCAATGGCAGCGCCAGCCCTGATGCCGACGTGGCCGCTGCGCGTGCTGCTGGCCGCCGCGCTGGCGACCGGGCCAGTCCAGGCCCAGGAAATTCCGCCGCCCGCCTACCAGTTGGCGGCCCAGCGCGCCGGCATTCCTTCGACGGTGCTCTATGCCGTGGCGCTGCAGGAAAGCGGCGTGCGCCGGGACGATCGCATCGTGCCGTGGCCCTGGTCGCTCAATGTCGCCGGCCAGTCGCGCCGCTACGCCACGCGCGCGCAGGCTTGTGCGGGCGTGCGCCAGGCGCTGCGCGAGGTGCCCCCCACGCGCATCGACGTGGGCTTGGGCCAGATCAACCTCGGCTACCAGCAGCACCGCTACCGCCAGCCCTGCGATCTGCTCGACCCCTACGACAACCTGCGCATCGCCGCCGACATCCTGAAAGAGCAGCACACCCCCGGCGAAGACTGGCTGCTGGCGGTCGGGCGTTACCACCGACCGGCTGGCGGCGCGCCCGCGGCGCGTTACCGGCGCAGCGTTTCACAATACCTCCAGCGCGTGCTCGGCCCGCAACAGACCGCCGCACACGCGCCCCGCCAGGAGAACAGCCGATGACCTCATCCATCCGGGCCACGCACGGCCTTCTTGTCGTAATGCTCGCCACCGTGCCGATGAGCGCGGTGCGTGCCACGCCGCCCCTGATCGTGGTGGAAGACCGGGGCGGCGCTTCCGCGCTGCCGTACTACGAAGCGCTCGACCTGCAGCCGCGCGCCACGAGTCAGCCACTCCCCTCCATCGTCATTCCCGAGGCACCAACCGCCGCTGTCGATGAGACGGCCATGCTGCCGGTGCGCAGTGCCAGGCTCACGCCGGGAACGGTTGCCCGCCGCGTCATCGAGGCCCCCGGACTGCAACCATTCTTCCTGGTCGGTGACGATGCGACCTCTCAAGCCTGGTTGCGTCAGCACGCCGACACGCTGCGCCAACGCAACGCCTGGGGCCTGGTGGTCAATGTCGAGACGGCCCAGGCGCTGGCACAACTGCGTGCAATCGCGCCCGGCCTGAATCTGTCGCCGATGTCCGCCGACGATCTGGCCGAACGCCTGGGCCTGCGGCATTACCCGGTGCTGGTCACGGCCACCGGCATCGAGCAATGACGCCATGTCGCAGACGCAGCCCGTCGAAGTTCTGCTGCGCCCCGCGGTGGAGCTGTACACCGTGGCGGTCTGCGCCGGCGCCGCGTTTCTGTGCCTGGTGGCACCGTGGTCGCTCGCGCTGAGCCCGGCCATGGGTATCGGCAGTGCGCTGGCGTTCGCCACCTTCGGTGCGATCCGCTGGCGCGACGCGCAGGTGACTCTGCGCTATCGCCGCAACATCCGCAGGTTGCCGCGCTACGTCATGACAAGCCGCGACGTGCCGGTCAGCCAGCAGCGGTTGTTCATCGGCAAAGGCTTTCGCTGGGAACAGAAGCACACGCACAGGCTGATGCAGACGTACCGGCCCGAGTTCCGGCGCTACGTCGAACCGACACCGGCCTACCAGCTGGCGCGACGCCTGGAGGAACGGTTGGAGTTCGCGCCGTTTCCACTTTCGCGCCTGTCGAGCCTCACCAGCTGGGACATGCCGCTCAACCCCGTGCGCCCCTTGCCGCCAGTAGGCGGCCTGCCGCGCCTGCACGGCATCGAACCCGAGGAAGTCGACGTCAGCCTGCCGCTGGGCGAACGCGTCGGACACTCTCTGGTGCTGGGCACGACACGCGTGGGCAAGACGCGGCTCGCCGAGTTGTTCGTGACCCAGGACATCCGGCGGCAAAACGCTGCGGGCGAGCATGAAGTCGTCATCGTCATCGACCCCAAGGGTGATGCCGATCTCCTGAAGCGGGTGTACGTCGAGGCCAAGCGCGCCGGCCGCGAGAACGAGCTGTATATCTTTCATCTCGGCTGGCCCGATATCAGCGCGCGCTATAACGCCGTGGGACGGTTCGGCCGCATCAGCGAGGTCGCAACGCGCATCGCCGGCCAGCTTTCTGGCGAAGGCAACAGCGCGGCCTTTCGCGAATTTGCCTGGAGATTCGTCAATGTCATTGCCAGGGCGCTGATCGAGCTGGGGCAACGTCCGGACTATCTGTTGATCCAGCGTCATGTGATCAACATCGATGCGCTGTTCATCGAGTACGCCGCGCATTTCTTCGCCCGCACCGAGCCGAAGGCCTGGGAAGTCATCGTCCAGATCGAGGCCAAGCTCAACGAGAAGAACATCCCCAGGAACATGATCGGACGCGAGAAGCGTGTCGTGGCCCTGGAGCAGTACCTCAGCCAGGCGCGCAACTACGATCCGGTGCTCGACGGCCTGCGCTCGGCGGTCCGGTACGACAAGACGTATTTCGACAAGATCGTCGCCTCGCTGCTGCCTCTGTTGGAAAAGCTCACCAGCGGCAAGGTCGCCCAGTTGCTGGCCCCGAACTACTCGGACCTCGGTGATCCCCGTCCTATTTTCGATTGGATGCAGGTGATCCGGAAGCGCGCCATTGTCTATGTCGGCCTGGATGCGCTTTCTGATGCCGAAGTCGCTGCGGCGGTCGGCAATTCGATGTTCAGTGACTTGGTTTCCGTCGCAGGCCACATTTATAAACACGGTATCGACGATGGTCTGCCGTGGGCCTCCGCGAACACCAAGGTGCCGATCAATGTTCACGCGGATGAATTCAATGAGTTGATGGGCGACGAGTTCATTCCGATGATCAACAAGGGGGGCGGCGCCGGGCTCCAGATCACCGCTTACACGCAGACCCTGAGCGACATCGAGGCGCGCATCGGCAATAGGGCCAAAGCCGGTCAGGTCGTCGGGAATTTCAACAATGTGTTCATGTTGAGGGTGCGCGAAACCGCCACCGCCGAACTGCTGACCAGGCAGTTGCCGAAGGTGGAGGTCTACACCACGACCATCGTCAGCGGTGCGACCGATAGTTCGGAGATCCGCGGTTCAACCGATTTCACCAGCAACACGCAAGACCGCATCAGCATGTCCAGCGTGCCGATGATCGAGCCCTCTCATGTCGTAGCGTTGCCGAAGGGTCAATGCTTCGCCCTGATGCAGGGCGGACAGCTGTGGAAGGTCAGGATGCCGCTGCCGGCGGCCGACCCTGATGAGGCCATGCCGGAGGATCTGCAGCAGCTCGCGGGGTACATGCGCCAGCACTACACCGAGGCTGCGCACTGGTGGGAGAACCTGGGGTCGCCGATGCTGCAGGATGGCCCCTTGCCCGACGACTTGCTCGACGAAGCGCCCATTGCGAGCGACCCTCCCGCGAACGTCACGGGCGACACGGGCCTGGATGAGCACACGCCATGAGCGACCCGGCATCCACTGCGCAGCGGCAGCAACAGCGCCGGCAGGGCCTGATCGCCACTGCGATCTCCTTGCCGCTGCGCCTGTTCGGGGTACTGATCGCCTCGCTGATGCTGTCGATCCTGATCGAGTGCGTGGGCATGCACCTGTTCTGGAAGGACCAGGGCTGGCGCCATGCGCAATCGATGCTGCAGTACGAGCTGGGGCATCTGTCGAATCACTTCACGCGCAGCGCCATCGTGCAGGAGCCAGGGCGCACCGCGCACCGCCTGGTGGAGACGGGTTACGAGTGGGTGTTCGTCAAGACCGGGCTGCTCGACAAGATGAACGATACCGCAGAACGCGCCCGCGCGCCGGGCCAAGGACAATCCCGTGATTTCCGCTACTTCATCAGCCAAGTCTATGTCTGGGCCGAGCGCTATCTGATTGCCGCCGCTTTCATCACCTTGACCTTTATGGTGCGCCTGCTGGTTCTGGTATTGACACTGCCGCTGGTGCTCACGGCAGTGTTCGTCGGTCTGGTCGATGGACTGGTGCGCCGCGACGTGCGCAAGTTCGGCGCCGGCCGGGAATCGGGCTTCGTCTACCATCGCGCGAAAGCCTCGCTACTGCCACTGGCGATACTGCCCTGGGTGATCTACTTGGCGATGCCGGTCTCGGTGCATCCACTGCTGATTCTGTTACCCAGCGCCGCCTTACTGGGACTGGCTGTATCTCTGACTGCGGGGAGCTTCAAAAAGTACCTGTAGCTATATTGTTCTGAACGCCTTGTCTTCATCTGAACCACCATAGTGCTGTAACCGCACTGCGCACTCAATCAACACGATCCGTGCGAGGTAGGTGGCATACTGGCGCTCTGCGGCGAATGATTCCAGCCTGTCGTAGTGTGTGCCATGCAGTATCTGCGATCGACCGTGGTCATAGATGTCCTTGACCAACTGCTTCAGTGTGCGAGGACGGTTGCCCCGTACTACCTGAGTTTCGCTACTCGTACCAGTTAAATGGATGACCATTTCACGGATACCATCGTTCTTGCCACCGCAGCACAGTACATCTAGGCAGGTTCCGAGCTTCGCCAGCGCTATGGCATCACTTGATTCACGATTGCCTTCGCCGAACCAATCCAGCGCAGTAGCCCATCGATTGGCAAGCTTGGGATGCGGGTGACTCGATGGATCAAGCAACCCATCAAGGATCGCCGCGAATGCCGGAATAATAGACGTCATGTCATCCAACGCTTGCCTTACTCGCTCGGGAGGTTGCGAAGTAATACGCTTCCCAAGCGAGCTTCCGGGCAACCACAGAAATCCTTTGGTTTCGACCAGGCGATCGCTACCGGCAGGCGGTAGACGCTCGTCTTGAAGCGCCTGTTGCAAGAAGCACTCGGGGGCCCCAAAGCCAAGAGAGATAGCGTCAAGCGCTGTCTTGGCAACCAACCTCGCCAACTTGCGTGAGAATTCACGCTCATAGCCACGGACTGTTACCTTGACCAAGGCCGGACATCCGACGATCGCACTGTAGACGGCGTTGGCCAGCCCTTCGATGGAGGAGCCATCATTGGGATTCTGCAAGGCATCCTTGAGAATTTCCTTCCAGCGGTGGTTCGCCTCTGGTTGGTTCAGATAGTGATCCTTTCCGTACTGAGGGAAGTCGACCGAATCTATCCAGTCGGATCTATTCAAGAATGTCACCGGGCCGAGGGAGAAAGGAGAAACCCTCTCCATGCCCAGGGTCCAGGCAGGAAAATAGTGCGTGTGCTCGTTGGCGATGCTTGCGAGTCGTTCCTCAATGAGTAACTTCAGTTTTGGAAGAAGCCCGCCCTGATCGCATTCATCAAATCCTAAGAGCTCACCCGCAGCATGCAAGTCGGCAACGGTCTGACGGACTACCTTTTGATAGGCCTCAGACTCAATCTTCACTGACTTCTGGGGCCGATTCTGATGGAGGGTGCTGGAGAATTGCCCAAGTGCCTCTCTTGCCTTCCTTGTGAAGAACCGCTGCATACCATTCTCGGCAGTGACGAAATCAGGAATTCCAGGTTCTTCGGACCATGGCGTGGCCCCCTTGTGTATTTGATCTAACTCATCTACGAGAGCTTTCAGCTCGGCCTTTAACCCCATACATTTTCCCTTGATCTAATGCTGATCGCAGGATATCGCAAGCTGGCACCAACGGTATTGGCATCCATCAATCCGGTCAGTTCGCAGTACCCATTGTTTGCGGTCTTGAAGCGCCTGCCTCGCCACGATCGAGCCATTGCTGATCGAACCGAGGAATGGCGCGATGGTGTTTTCGTTTCCACGCCACGCCGCGCATCGCGGCGTGGCCGCCCTGCTGCTGATGGCGCTGACGGCGAGCCCGCCGCTGGCGGCCCATGCCGGCACGCCAGCCCAACGCCAGGAGCTGGCTGCGGCCCTGCGCCAGCTCGACGCGCTGGAACGCTTCGTCGCACAGAGTGCGGCGAATACCCCGATCACAGCGGGCGAGCGCTACCACTTCGACTACCCACGTCTACTCGATGACCTCGCGCGCGTGCGCGCCGGCATCCAGTTCCACCTCGCGCCGTCTCGCGCCCAGCCACGCGACCCCGCCGTACTGAGCGGCGATTACCGCAACGAGTCCGCCCCCGACGTTTTCTCGGCACCGGAGGCCCAGCCATGACCTCCGCGCAGATCAGCGCCTTCCAGGCCAACAGCAGCATCGCACCCGCCGCGATGGCGACGGTGATCGTCGGCCTCGTGTTCGCGGTGCTGCTGCTGTGGGGGGCCTGGGCCATTCGCACCGCCTACGTCGGCTGGGCGGAAAACCAGCTCAACCAGCGTCAGTTCCTCGGCGTCGTCGTGCGTTTTCTCGCGATGTACCTGGTGCTGACTTTTTTCCTCCTCTCCTAACCACAAGGGTCAGACCATGAAAACCGCTCATTTCCCCCGCATCTGTCTCGCCCGGCGCGCCGCGCTGGCACTGAGCCTCACCACGCTGCCCGCGCTGTCGTTCGCACAGGGCCTGCCGCAACTGGAGAATCCGTCGCGCGGCACCGGCGGCGGGATCATGGAGACCATTCGCAACTACGGCTACGACATCGTGCTCCTGGTCGCACTGCTGGTCGTGGCGTCGATGTTCATTGGCGTGTGCTACCACGCCTACGGCACCTACGCGGAAATCCACACGGGCAGGAAGACCTGGGGCCAGTTCGGACTCACGGTAGCCATCGGCGCGGTGCTGTTGGTCATCGGTATCTGGCTGCTCACCGAAGCGACCGGGATTCTCTGAGGCCGCGCCCATGTCCGAGCATCAGCACATCCGTGCGGACGGCACCGTGATGTTCCTTCCGCACCGGCTCAACCGGCATCCCGTGGTGGTGCGCGGCCTGACGGCGGACGAGCTGTGGATCTGCTGCGGCCTGTCCGGCGCAGCCGGATTGCTGGTCGGCGCGCCCCTGTCCTGGCTGTTCTCGACCATCGCGATCGCGCCCACCTTCATCGTGCTGGGTATCGCCTTCGGCGTGTTCATCGGCGGAGGCATCCTGCGCCGTCAGAAACGCGGCAGACCCGACACCTGGTTGTACCGCCAACTGCAATGGCGCATCGCGACCCGCTATCCCTTGGTAGCCGGCTGGATCGGCGGGCATGTGCTGATCACGCGTTCGGGGCGCTGGTCGAACCGGAGGGCTGCGTGATGAGCCGCTTCCGGAACGAAGTCGCGCACCTGCAGGCGCATATCAAGACCTTGCGGCTGGGGGCCGGCGCGTTGCTGCTGATCGCGCTGGTGATGGGTGGCGGATGGTGGAGCGCGCCACGCGACCTGACCATTCACGTGCCGCCCGATCTGCGCTCGGGCAGCACCCGCCCGTGGTGGGACGTGCCGCCGGAAAGCGTCTATGCGTTCACCTTCTATGTGTGGCAGCAGCTGCACCGCTGGCCCAGCAATGGTGAAGAGGACTATGCGCGCAACCTGCATGCGCTCTCGCCGTACTTCACGCCTGCCTGCCGCGCCTTCCTGCAGGCCGACTACGACTACCGCCGCAGCACCGGCGAACTGCGCCAGCGGGTGCGCGGCGTGTACGAGATTCCCGGGCGCGGCTACGGCGACAACCCGTCCGCGCGCGTGCGCACGGTTTCCGAGCGCAACTGGGTGGTGACGCTCGATCTCAGTGCGGACGAATACCACGGGCCGGAACAGGTCAAGCGCGCACTGGTGCGCTACCCGATCAAGGTGGCGCGCTCGGACGTCGATCCGGCACGCAACCCGTTCGGCCTCGTCCTGGACTGCTACGACGGTGCGCCGCAGCGCATCGCTGCGTCCACGCCCGAATCCCCGGCCCGCGGTGATCTGGGCCTGCAAGGAGACTCCCCATGAAGAGCCGCCTTCTCGTCTGGCTGGGCATGCTGGCCTGCGTACTGGTGCCCATGGCCCATGCCGTGGAGATCATGCACTGGGAGCGTCTGCCGCTGGCCGTGCCGCTGCAGGTCGGTGAGGAGCGCATCGTGTTCGTGGATCGCAACGTGCGCGTCGGCGTGCCGGCCAGCGTGGGCGACCGGCTGCGTGTGCAGAGTGCCGGCGGTGCGATCTACCTGCGCGCCAGCGAACCGATCGAACCCACGCGGCTGCAACTGCAGGATGCCGACAGCGGCGCGCTGATTCTGCTGGACATCGCCGCAGAGCCCGCCCAGGACGGCGAGCCGCCGCTGGAGCCGGTGCGCATCGTGGAGGGCAACGCCACGCCGCAGCGTTACGGCCAGGCGCAAGCGCCCGGAGCGGCTGCACCCGCTCCGGATCAGGCCCGCTCGCCGCGGCGCGAAACCCCGGTGGCGGTGGTGCTGACCCGCTACGCAGCCCAGAACCTGTACGCGCCGCTGCGCACCGTGGAACCGGTGCCGGGCATCATGCGCGTCAACCTGCGCCGCGACCTGTCGCTGGACACCTTGCTGCCGACCCTGCCGGTGCATGCCGAGGCGCTGGCGGCATGGCGGCTGGAAGATCAGTGGGTCACCGCCGTGCGGCTGACCCATACCGGCAGCGGCTGGATCGACCTCGATCCGCGCGCGCTGCAAGGGGACTTTCTCACCGCCACCTTCCAGCATCCGACGCTCGGTCCGCGCGGCACGCCGGAGGACACCACGGTGCTGTATCTGGTCACGCGCGGTCGCGGCCTGCCGCAGTCGCTGCTGCCGGCGGTCCACCGCTTCGATCCGACGGCGCTGCTGCCGCAGGCCGTCCCCGGTCACGACGACAAGGAGGCCGGCGATGCGCAGTAATGGCTTGCTCAAGTGGCTGGTATTGCCGGTCGCCTTGCTGGTGCTGTTCTTCGGCATCCGGCTGTTCTCCGGTGGCGGCGACCAGCCTCGCCCCATGGCCGATGCCGATCCACAGCTCACCGCCGAGGAAATGCAGGCGCTCGGCATCGAGGGCGACACGCCCCGCGACACCGTCGCCACCCTGGTGGCCCAAGTGCGGCAGTTGCGCACCGAACTGCAGACGGCGACGGCGGACAACCGCACCCAGCGCGAAGAGAACCAGCGCCTGCGCCAGCGCGAAAGCGCGATCGACCAGCGTATCGACACGGCCCTGGAAGCCGAACGCACCGCCTTGCGCCGCGACCAGGAGCGGCTGGTCGGCGAGCGCCGGCAGACCGAAGGCCTGTTGCAGGATCTGCAGCGCCGGCTGGAGAACATCGGCAGCACAGACCACTCCGACCTGCCCGTCGGGCTGGGTCTGCGCGAGGGCGACGGCGATGGCTTTGCCGGTGAGGGCGGCATCCGTTGGGTGGAGCCGGACGACGCGAGGCAGACCGATGGGCGCGCAGGCACGAGCCTGAGCTTCCCCACCAGCTTCGGGCCGGCGCAAAAGACGCTGGAGGCCACCGTCGAACAGGTGGCCGATGCCGGCGCCAGGGCAGCCGGCGTCCAGACGGCCCGGGCGGTCTACACCGTGCCGACGAACTCCACCCTGATGGGCTCGGTCGCGATGACCGCGCTGATTGGCCGCGTGCCGGTCGATGGCACCGTGAACGATCCGTTCCCGTTCAAAGTCCTCGTCGGGGAGGACAACCTGACCGCGAATGGCATTGATATCCCCGACGTCGCCGGCGCAGTGTTCAGCGGCACGGCCAGTGGCGACTGGACCCTGTCGTGCGTCAGGGGGCAGGTCCGTTCGATCACGTTCGTCTTTCATGATGGCACCGTGCGCACGATCCCCGAGGACAGCGAGCGCAGCAGCCAGCAGAACAACCAGCAGGATGGCCTGGGCTGGATCAGCGACCCGTATGGGATTCCCTGCGTCAGTGGCGCACGGCGCAGCAACGCACAGCAATACCTGGGCACCCAGGCATTGATCACCGCTGCCGGCGCGGGCGTCGCTTCACTGATCGATTCCGACAGCGGCCAGATGTCGTATGTCGGCGCCGATGGGTCGATCGGCACGGTTGGCATCAGCACCAACGAAGCGGTCGGACGCATCCTCGCCGGCGGCGTGCAGGACATGTCGCAGTGGGTGAACCGTCTTTACGGGCAGGCCTTCGCCGCAGTGTATGTCCAGCCCGGCGCCCAGGTTGCCATCCATCTCGAAAAGCCCCTTCACATCGACTACGAGCCCGAAGGCCGCCGCGTCGACCATCGAGCAGGAGAAGCGCATGCACTCGATCTGGATTAGGCCGCTGCTGCTGGTGGCGGTCGCGACGGTGCTGGCCGGCTGCGCCACCAGCAAGGAGGAGCTGATGCCGCACGGTGGCCGCACCATGCAGGACATCTGGCACCAGCAGGCCGGCGACGGCGGCAGCGGCCAGGTCGCCCGCCGTCAGTTGCTGGATGCGCGCCAGAGCCTGCGCCGGCCGCTGACGGATGCGGATGTGCAGGCCGCGCCCGCTGAGCAGATGCGCTACACGCGCACGGCGGCCAACGAGATCCACCACCAGTTTCCACGGCTTCCCAACCCGGATCTGGTCATGTATGTCTTCCCGCACCTTGCCGGCACCGATCCCGTGCCGGTGCCCGGTTACAGCACGGTGTTCCCCCTGTACCAGAGGGTGCAGTACGCCATGCCCGGCGAACGCACGGAGGCGTACTGATGGCCTTGTCGTTGCCCTGGCGCCGGCGTGCCGCCGACGATGCCACACCGACCGACGATCGGCAGGACGACTGGACGCGCCATGTGCGCGCACTGCGCGAAGCCGGCATTTCCGAACCCGGCGCGGCGGTCGCGCACGAGCGTCCGGCCACGGCCGCCGACGAGCAGGCGCTGTATGACGTGGCGCCGTCATTCGTCGCGCTGCTGCCGTGGGTCGAGTATCTGCCGGACTCGCAGTGCATGCTGCTTGAGGACGGCGTCTCGGTTGCCGCCTTCTTCGAGCTGACGCCGCTGGGCACCGAAGGCCGCGAGGCCGCCTGGCTGGCGCAAGCACGCGACGCATTGGAAAACGCTCTGCAGGACAGCTTCGACGAGCTCGATGCCAACCCGTGGGTGCTCCAGCTCTATGCCCAGGACGAAGCCAACTTCGACCAGTACCTGGACACGCTGCGTGGCTACGTCCAGCCGCGCGCCGAGGGCAGCCGTTTCACCGAGTTCTACCTGGCCTCGTTCGCCCACCACCTGCGCGCCGTCTCCAAATCCGGCGGCCTATTCAAGGACAGCGTGGTCACCCGCCTGCCGTGGCGCGGCCAGAACCGGCGCGTGCGCATGGTGGTCTATCGCCGCGCCGCAGGCCAGACCGGCCGCCGCGGCCAGACGCCCGAGCAGGCGCTGAATGTTGTGTGCGACCGCCTGATCGGCGGCCTGGCCAATGCCGGCATCCAGACGCGCAGGATGGGAGCGCCGCAGATCCACGACTGGCTGCTGCGCTGGTTCAACCCCAGGCCCACCATGCTCGGGCCGACGGCACAGGATCGCGAACGCTTCTACCGGCTGGCAGCCTATCCGGAGGCGTCGGAGCCCGACGAGATCGAGTTGGCCAGTGGCAGGGACTTTTCGCAGCGGCTGTTCTTCGGCCAGCCACGCTCGGATGCCGAGTCTGGGCTGTGGTACTTCGACGGCGTACCACACCGGGTCATGGTCACCGACCGCCTGCGCACGCCACCTTCCACAGGCCATCTCACCGGCGAAACGCGCAAGGGCGACGCGATCAACACGCTGTTCGATCAGTTGCCCGAGGGCACCGTGATGTGCCTGACGCTGGTCGCCACACCGCAGGACGTGCTTGAAGCGCACCTCAATCACCTGGCGAAGAAGGCTGTGGGCGAGACCCTGGCTTCGGAACAGGCGCTGCAGGACGTGCAGGAAGCACGTTCGCTGATCGGCAGCGCCCACAAGCTCTATCGCGGCTCGCTCGCGTTCTATCTGTCCGGCGACAACGAGGACGAGCTGGACCGGCGTGGCCTACAGCTTGCGAACGTGATGCTCAACGCCGGGCTGCAACCGGTTCGCGAAGAGGACGAAGTCGCCCCGCTCAACACCTATCTGCGCTGGCTGCCTTGCGTCTACAACCCCGGTGCCGACCGCAAGCAGTGGTACACGCAACTGATGTTCGCGCAGCACGCGGCGAACCTGTCGCCAGCCTGGGGGCGCAGTCGGGGTACGGGCCGGCCCGGCATCACGCTGTTCAACCGCGGGGGCGGCGTCATCACGTTCGACCCGTTCAACAGGCTGGACAGGCAGATGAATGCCCATCTGTTTCTGTTTGGCCCCACCGGCAGCGGCAAGTCGGCCACGTTGAACAACATTCTCAACCAGGTCGCCGCGATCTATCGCCCGAGGATGTTCATCGTCGAGGCCGGGAACTCGTTTGGTCTGCTGGCAGATTTCGCCGCACGGCTGGGCCTGACGGTGAATCGGGTCAAGCTCGCACCCGGCTCGGGGGTGAGCCTTGCCCCGTTCGCCGATGCGCGTCGGCTGATCGAAACGCCCAGCGACGTACAGACCTTGGACGCCGATGCGCTGGACGAAGAACAGCCAGACGATCCCGCCAATACCGATACAGACGAACAGCGCGACGTGCTGGGCGAGCTGGAGATTACCGCGCGCCTGATGATCACCGGAGGCGAGGATAAAGAAGAGGCGCGGATGACCCGCGCCGACCGCAGTTTGATCCGGCAGTGCATTCTCGATGCCGCCCGCCAGTGCGTCGCGGCAGATCGCGATGTGCTCACGCGCGATGTGCGCGATGCGTTGCGCGAGCGCGGCCACGATACGACGCTGCCCGATACCCGGCGCACGCGCTTGCTGGAGATGGCCGACGCCATGGACATCTTCACGCAGGGCTCGGACGGCGAGATGTTCGACCGCCCCGGCACGCCCTGGCCGGAAGTGGACATCACGGTCGTCGACCTCGCCACCTATGCCAGGGAGGGCTACAACGCCCAGCTCTCGATCGCCTATATCTCGCTGATCAACACCGTCAACAACATTGCCGAACGCGACCAGTTTCTTGGCAGGCCAATCCTCAACGTGACCGATGAAGGCCACATCATCACGCGCAATCCCTTGCTGTCGCCGTATGTGGTGAAGGTGACGAAGATGTGGAGAAAATTGGGCGCTTGGTACTGGTTGGCGACACAGAACATCGACGATCTGCCCAAGGCCGCAGAGCCGATGCTCAACATGATCGAGTGGTGGCTGTGTTTGTCGATGCCCCCGGACGAGGTGGAAAAAATCGCCCGGTTCCGCGAACTCTCGCCCGCGCAGAAGGCGCTGATGCTGTCGGCCAGGAAGGAGGCCGGCAAGTTCACCGAGGGGGTGATTTTGTCGAAGTCGATGGAGGTGCTGTTCAGGGCCGTACCACCGAGCCTGTACCTGGCGTTGGCCCAGACCGAGCCTGAAGAGAAAGCCGAGCGATACCGCCTCATGCAGCAGTTTGGCGTCAACGAGCTGGAGGCCGCGCTCAAGGTGTCCGAGGACATCGACCGCGCACGCGGCATCGAGCCATTGCCTTATGCCGATCTGCTTTCCTGACGGCCGGAGCCCGCCATGCCTGTCCATCGCTCAACGACCCCACCACTGTCCGTCCGCCGTCGCCGCTGTCTGCGCCTGTTGGCCTGCGCCGTCGGCATGTTGGCGCTGCTGCTGTTCGCGCTGCTCACCGTGGTGCAGCGCGAGGTGTCAGACGCCACACCGGCCCCGACCACCGAGCAGCACCCGGCCGGCCCGCCGTGGCGCCACGGCCAGCCCGATGCCCGTTTCGTGCTGACCTTCTACGCCGACCTGGAATGTCCGTTCTGCAAGGACTACTACCCGGGCCTGAAGAGCTGGATCGGCCAGCAGGCCGACGTCAGCCTGCAATGGCATCACCTGCCTCTGGCGGCGCACGAGCCGGTCGCCTCAGCGCTGGCCAGCATGGCCGAGTGCGCGGGCGAAACCGGCGGGCATGGTGCGTTCTTCGATGCCATCGGCTGGCTGTACCAGCACACACGCAGCGGCGGCCAGGGGCTCCCCGAGGGGCGTCGCTTTCCGGGGCTGACGCCGGCGTTGCGAGACTGCCTGGACAGCGAGCGCCCGCAGGCCGTCGTGCGCACCCAGGCCGAACAGGGCACGCACGCCGGCATCACCGCCACCCCCAGCCTGCGCCTGGAGGATCGCCAGAGCGGCCGGTCGTTGCTGCTGCAGGGGCCGGTCGAGGGCGATGCGCTACTGTCCGCGATGGATCTGCTGATGGGTGATGCACCGGATACCGCTCCGGCGCACGCCGCAGGTTTGTCCGCCATCGAAGATGGCGACATGCCCAGGTAGCCGAGGTCTTCGAGGCTACGGCGCAGCACTGCTGCGCTGACCGTCGTTCGCAACGCATCCCGAAGCGAACGGCCAGCGTCCGCGCTGGTGGATGTGTGGTTTTTTCATTTCGTCACGCCCATGGAGGTTCCGCCTCCGTGGGGGGCCTCCGTTCATCTACTGGAGGTTCCCATGACCGACGTACTGACCCTCGAAGACTCCCATACCGAGTTGGAACACGATCCCGTTGTCGTCGATACGCACGAAGACCGGATCGTTCAACAGGCCATCGCGCTGCTGGAGCGACGCATGTTCAAGGCGGGTACCGCCTTGCGGAATCCGAGCGAGGTGTGCGACTACCTGCGTTTGATGCTCGTCGGCGAGCCCAACGAAATCTTCGCCGTCCTGCTTCTCGACACGCGCCACAAGGTGCTGGCGTACGAGCCGCTGTTCCGCGGCACGATCGATGGCGCATCAGTCTATCCCCGGGTGGTCGTCCAGCGTGCGCTGGCAGCCAATGCCGCCGCCGTCATCTTCGCGCACCAGCATCCCTCGGGGAACTCGGAGCCCAGTGCAGCCGATCGCGCGATCACCCGCCGACTCAAGGACGCTCTGGATCTGATCGACATCCGGGTGCTGGATCACTTCATCATCGGCGAGGGCCGACCGTACTCTTTTGCCGAGAATGGCTTGCTGTAGCGGCGTAGAATCGCGTCCGCCAAGCCGCATCCCACGCATGGGCCTGTCCCCAGGTCCATGCGCTTTTTCGTTTCCCTCGCATCACCGGAAAACAGGGATTGCCACAGTGCGCATTGTTCGTGGTGCGCATCTGCCTCATGGGTTCGACTACCGGGGTCGATTCACCCCGAGACACGAAGCCATGCACGCCTTTCTTGCACACCTTGGCCAGACGCTGGCCCTCCCCGCGCTACTGCTTGCCGGCAACGTCATGGCTGCGGAGATCTGGATCGTGACGGACGCCCGCAACCCGGTGGCAGGTGCCCAGGCGGCGGATCGCGTCATCCAACTCGACGCGGCGCAGGCCATCGAGGCGGATCTGTCGGCCGGGTTGCCGAACGACCCGCAGCGGGCCGCGGCGTTCGTGCAGCGACGTTTGAACGATGGCGGACAGGCGCTGCAACAGCGCATCCGTGATGCCTACCAGGGCGTGACCGATGCCTGGAGCCTCGGCATCACCAGCATTCCGGCGGTGATCGTCGATCAGCGCTACGTCGTCTACGGGGTGAGCGACCTCGGCCAGGCGCTGGCCCGCATCGAGCGTTACCGGGAGGAGCAGCCATGATTCCCCGTCGCCTGCGGCTTGGAGCCGCCGCCGTGCTGCTGTGCAGCGCCACGTCGAGCTTCGCCCTCAACACCGCCACCATCATCTCCTCAACCCTGTCGCCGGACTGCCTCGAATATCGCGTCACCGGGATCTGCTACTGGCTGTACTGCTCTCTGTCGGGCTGCTCGGTGCGCACCTCCATCAAGGTCAGGCACTACGTTCCCGACGCCGTGGTATCGAGCTACTCGAATACTGGGCAGAACCCGTGGATCGAAGTGCGGCCGATGAGCCCGCCCACCCCCTCGGCTCAGGCCGGCGGTGACGGCACCACCAACGAGGATCACGAGAACAACCTGGCGAAATTCAAGAACGCCGACGTCATTGGCCATCCGGGCGGTCAGGTGTTCAGCCAGTTCGCCTCGGCGTCCGGCTACATCTGCCAGGGTGCTGGCACTGCGTTCATGCCGTACCTGCTCAGCACCTTCGACACGCTGGCCTGGCGCTACAACATGCCCGAAGCCGTGTATCCCGAGTCGCTGATTCCCGGCATGCGCGAGATCGGCACCCGCACCCGGCTGAACCTGTGGGGCAACGTCTATCCCAGGGGCGGCTTCCTGCATCAGGCCGACGACTACAAGGCTGGCGCGGTCGTCGCCCAGCGCGCCGGCGACGTCGTAACCCGGCGCGGCCAACTGCATGTGTACCAGCCGCTGATGGCCAACGCGCGAGACGGCTACTGGCCGGCCGGCGCGTTGATCGAAAGCGATGCCAGCACCGGCAAGTGGCAGCGGCTGACGCCGCGCCTTTCCAACACCTGCACCGTGTTTCCCCATGCCGGGCACTTGCCACAGGCGCAACAGGGTGACTACGCGTGGGCGCTGTGGCGCCCGTACAGCTGCTGCCAGCGTCGCGGACAGGTGTTCCTCGGCAGCGTGGATTTCAATTGAGGGTTCCGCCATGAAGCATTCCGAGCTGACGACGCCGCACGACCGCCCCTCACGTCTCTGGCGGCCTGGCGCGCTGGCCTGCGCACTGGCCGTTGCCAGCGGGCTGGCGCTCGCCCAGAGCGGCGGCTTCCAGACCAGCGGCAGCGTGATCGGCGACGAGGTCATGTACTCGATCGGCGGTGGCAACGCCGTCTCGATGAGCGGTGCGGCCGGCATGCGCTCCCTCGGTGTCGGGGTTGGGTGGAACAGCAATCTGGTGTGCGGCGACATGAGCATCAGCACCACGATCCAGAACCAGCTCAACGGCCTGACGAATGGGTTTCAGAACATCATGAGCAACGTGATCCAGAGCGCGACCAGCGCCGTGGCGTCGCTCCCCGCGCTGATCATCCAGAGAGCGGACCCCGGCCTCTACAACCTGCTGACCAATGGTGTGCTCCAGGCAAGGCTGGATTTCGATCGCTCCAAGTTGACCTGCCGGTCGATGGCCGAACGCATGGCGGACATGGCCGGTGGCCAGTTGGGCTGGAGCCAGATGGCCGAAGGCATGGCGCTGCGTGATGCCGTGTCGAGCACGGATGCGGTGTCAGCCGTCGAGCAGGCCGAGACGCGCCGGGGCAATGACGGTGTGCCGTGGGTCGGCGGCAGTAACGCCGGCGGCGCCGGTCAGCCGTCGATCAAGGTGATGGGCGACGTGACGCGCGCGGGCTACAACCTTGTGAACGGGCGCAACGCGACCGATACGTCGGCCATCGATCCGGCGAGCTGCAACAGCCTGGCCTGCCAGACTTGGGCCTCACCGCAGCAAGCGGTCGAATGGGCCACGCGGGTGCTGGGCGAACAGGAGCAACGTACCTGCGACGCCTGCACAAAGACTGAGACGATTCCCGGCGTGGGCCTGCCCCCCCTCATTCAGGAGGAGTACGACGCCAAGCTGCAAACGCTGCAGGAGTTGATCAGCGGTGCGCGCAACACCACCTTCGAGAACCTTGCCGAGGCAGGCAGCGTGTCGTTGCCGATTACCCGCGGCGTCATCGAGGCGCTGCGCGATGAGCCGGATCAGCACGTGCTGGCGCAACGCCTGGCTTCGGAAGTGGCCCTGGCGTCGGTGCTGGAGAAGGCTCTGCTGCTGCAGCGCACCTTGCTGACCGGGCGCAAGGAGCCGAACGTCGCCGCCAACCAGTTGGCGACCGCCGCCGTCGACCAGGAAAGCGACTCGCTGGATCGGGAGATCTCCAACCTCAAGACCGAACTCGAACTGCGCCGCACGCTTGCCAACAACTCGCCGATGGCGATCATCCAGCGCCATGGAACCAGGGCCGCGGGCTCCCGGGGTATCTACGAAGGTGACCCCGTGCCGGATCGCCTCGACCAGTTGCAGCGGGCCAATCCGGGGAGCACGCCATGAACCTGACCTGGGGGCCGCGCTGGCTGCTCATCCGCAGGGTGGCGAAGGTGCTGCTGTGGGCGATGCTGCTGCTCGCGGCAGCCGTGCTCATCAACATCGTGGGCATCCACTTCCTCGGCAGCGTAGTCGGCTGGGAGCGCTGGCTCGTCGAGACCTCCGGTTTCTTCCTGCTGTGGCGGCTGTGCCTGTACGGGGCGACGGTCTGCGGCTGGGTCTGGATGCGTCGGCGTCTGCTGGCGCGTGAATCCGGCATGGAAGCCAGGCGTCGCCTCCTGCGCGCCGAAGTCGCCGGCGTGGTGGGAATCGTCGCGCTCGAGGCCAGCCTGCTGATGCAGGCGACGTAGCGGGAGGATGGCACATGACGCTGTTCACCACGGACTACCTGGAGTACTACCTGACCCTGCTGAGCTGGGTCATCCACAACGGAATTTGGGCGGTGCTCGTTTCCAGCGGTGTGTTCGCCATACCCTTCGTGGCGATCATCATCCAGGAATGGCTGCGCGCGCGAGCCGAAGGTGCGGACGAAGGAAATAAAGGCGCGCTGTCCTCGCTGCGCATCGAGAACCGTGTCTGGGTGGCGATCGTCGTGGTGATGTTCGCGGGCATCCCCTTCATCGACGTTGACCTCAACACCATCAAGTACGACCAGGCGCGCTCGGCGCAATGCCAGGTGAGCGTGCCCGAACCTGGAGAGACCGGCTGGTCGCAGTCGTTCAGCACGCTCAACAACCAGAGCGCACGCGTGCCGGTGTGGTGGGCGTTCATGCACGCGCTGTCGCGCGCGATCACCGGGGCCTCGGTTGCTGCCATCCCATGTGGAACCGACCTGCGGCAGATCCGTATGGAGATCAATGCCACACGCATCGACGACCCGGTTTTGGCGCAGGAAGTCGCCGATTTCACCCACGACTGCTACGGCCCGGCGCGCGCCAAGTTGTTTATGAACCGTCCGAATCTCGATGAAGCACAGATGCACGACGTCACCTGGATCGGCTCGCGGTTCTACCTCGACAACGCCGGCTACTACGACACCTACCGCGCAAGGGCGCCGCGCGATGGATGGGCCTACGACAGCAACCGGGATGCCGGCCTGGCGCAGGTGCCGAGCGGTGCCGGCTATCCGACCTGCCGCCAGTGGTGGAACGACAGCGGCAACGGCCTGCGCGCACGTCTGCTGGATCAGGTCGATCCCAGCCTGCTCAACCGTCTGGCCGGCTGGGCCGGTTTCCTGAGCCGCACCGAAGTGGATGACTCGGTGATCCGCACCATTGCCTCACCGCGCCAGCAGAAACTCAACCAGGGCAGCGTCTACACGGATTACGGCGGGCAAATCGACAAAACGCTGCCCAACGTCATCAACCGCGCCGCCAGCGATGTCGGGATGGCGGTTGGCGGGCTTGCCTATTTCCCGGCGATGGACGTCGTGCGCCAGGCCCTGCCGATGGTGCTGGCGTTCCTGAAAATGGCGCTGGTGATCTGCATCCCGATCGTCTTGCTGATCGGCACCTACGACCTGAAGACCGTTATCACGCTCACCGTCGTCCAGTTTGCATTGTTCTTCACCGACTTTTGGCTGCAACTGGCTCGATGGATCGACAGCACGATCCTCGATGCACTCTACGGTTGGGGGTTCGGATGGAACCGCCCGCATACCAACTTCGATCCCCTGATCGGATTGAACAACACATTCGGCGACATGCTGCTCAATTTCGTCATGGGAGCCATGTTCCTGGTACTGCCTGGATTCTGGATCGCGTCGCTGGGATGGGTCGGCTTTCGCGCAGGTCAGGCCATTCAAGGTATGACCGAAGGCACGAAGGGAGGTGCGCAGGCTGGCGGTAAAGGCGCCGGAGCCATGTCAGGTGGGAAGCTCAAGTAGAGCCGAACCTCAATCGTCCTTGTAATCGACGTGGGTGTGGTCGTTGTAGAGGTTCGGGTCGTACCCCGGCGTGTTGCGAAGCTCGTCCATATCGGTGAAAGGCCAGGCGTCTTCGTCCGGGGAGTTTGCCGCCGAGGCCCAGGCAGCCGCGGTGACGAACACCAGCAGCAGCGCAAGCCAGAAGGCCGCATAGAGCAGCACCCCCAGCACGGCGAGCTTGACGATCCACACCAGCGCGGTCGCGGCGCCGCTCGGCACGCCGACGGAGGCCAGCCACGCGACCGCCCGCCGTTCGCGACGCACGTAGCCCCGCCAGCCACGGCCGAGCCAGCGGCCGAAGCGTTCTGCGGTACTGCTACGGGGTCTAGTGTTCATGATCGTCACCTGCTTGTCTGCGTTACATGGTTGCTCCAGTGTGCGCCGGTGGCCACCACGGTGCGGCCAGCAATGCGGCATGTCTGCTGCGGGATTTCGGCCATCCGAGGCCATCCATGATTAGATTTATACACCAAATTCAATCATGAGGCTAATTTTCAAGCATTGTTCTGTTTCTGAGTGGTGATTGATTAGATTGTGACGTATATTTAGCCTATGAGTGTAAATACGCGGCATCAAGTAATCAAGCGGCTGCTGACGGAGCTTCCTCGTGGAGCCCCGTTCGACCTCGCCATGCTCGAATCCTACGGCGTGTCGCCCCAACTGGCCGCCCGCTACGCGGAAAGCGGCTGGTTGGTGCGTCTGGCGCATGGCGTCTATGCCTTCCCGAATGACGACTTCGACGTCAGCGGCGCCCTGCGGTTCCTGCAGGAGAGGGTCGCCGGCCTGCATGTGGGGGGCAAGAGCGCCTTGGCACTGCAGGGGGTACGGCACAACCTGGCTTCCCGGGAGACCTTGGTGCTCTGGGGTGACGCCCGCTTTGCGCTGCCAGCCTGGTTCACCCAGCGGTTCCCGGCGCGGTACGTCAACGCCAAGCTGTTCGACTGGCCCGACGATACGCTCCCCGGCAAGACCCTGCACACGCCGCCGGGGCAGGCAGCAGGCCTGCGGGTGGCGGTGCCGGAGCGCGCGGTTCTGGAGTTGCTCTACGAGACCGGCCCGCGGGAAAGCCTCGAAGAGGCCCGTAATCTGTTCGACGGCCTGCGATCGCCACGCAAGGATGTACTCGGACGCCTGCTGGCCTGCTGTACCAGCGTCAAGGCCGTGCGCCTGTTCCTGACCTGGGCTCGGGAAACTGGCGTCGTCGACGTCGATGCGCTGCTGGAGCAGTACCCGGTACGTACCGGCAGCAACAAGCGCTGGATGAGCCGCCTCGATGACGGCACCTTGCTGAGCCTGAACCCGCATGGATAAACACTACGCCGACACCGTTCGCCTGTTGCTGAACATCGCTCCCGACGTGTTCGACAACGACATCTTCGCCATGAAGGGCGGCACCGCCATCAACCTGTTCCTGCGGGACATGCCCCGCCTGTCCGTGGACATCGACGTGGTCTACCTGCCTTGGCAGACGCCGCGAGACGAGGCCTTGCAGGCCATCAACCAGGAGCTGGCCGCCATCGCGCAGCGCGTCGAACCCCTCGGCGTGCAGACACGCCTGATCCGCAGCAAGGATCTCGGGGATACCAAGCTGATCGCGGAGAACGAGAGCAGCCAGGTGAAGGTCGAGGTCAATGTGGTGTTTCGCGGCACCGTGCTACCCGCCACACGCAGTCCGCTGAGCGCTCGCACCAGCGATCTGTTCGGCGTCGAGTTCGATGTGCCGACCCTGGTTCCGGACGAGCTTTATGCCAGCAAGCTGGTCGCCGCCCTGGATCGCCAGCACCCTCGGGATCTGTTCGACGTCTGGCAGTTGTTCGAGAGCGGTGGCCTGACCGATGCGATGGTCGAGTGTTTCGTGGTCTATCTGGCGGGACACAACCGACCGACCCACGAAGTGCTGTTCGGCAACGACAAGGACATCACCGGCGAGTATGAGCGCGCCTTCGTCGGCATGACCGAGGTGGCTTGTCCGCTGGACGTCCTGCTCGATACCCGTGCCCGGCTCCGCCATGAGCTACCGAGACGACTCAGCGATGCCCACCGGCAGTTCCTGAGCGGGCTGACCCGCGCGCAACCCGACTGGTCACTGCTGCAATGCCCGCATGCCGACCAGTTGCCCGCACTGCGCTGGAAGTTCGCCAACCTGAGCACATTCCAGAAGCGCCGCCCGAAAGACTTCATCGCGCAGGCCGATGCTCTTGACGCCGGCCTGGCCGTAACCGCCTCCGGCGGCTGAGCCACCTCACCTGGCTCCACCTGGAAAAGGGGACTGCCCCAACATCCGTTTCTTTGTCGTCTGGCACCTGGTTACCGCCTATATGTAAAGGCTTTGAACAAGGGTCAAGGGCGGAAAGGGCAAGGGAATGGGGCGCAAGGGGAAAGGCCCTATCTGGAAAAGGAAAAGGCCCTGTCCCGCTCTCATTTCAGGTCACGGCGATGCTCGCTCTGTTCCAACGAAAACGGCCGCCATTGCCGGAGCCGGCACCGGCGACACCACCGAAAGGGCTGACGCGGCCGGAATCGGCCGCGTCCTTGCTGGCGACGCCGCGTCGGCGAAAGCTGATGGAGCACATCTGGCAGCGCACCTCGCTTTCGCGCAAGCAGTTCACCTCCCTGTACCGTGTGCCACTGGAGCGCTATGCCGAACTGGTGCAGATGTTCCCGGCGTCGGAAAGCCACCACCATGCTTACCTCGGCGGCATGCTCGACCATGGGCTGGAGATCGTCGCCTTCGCGCTCAAGCTGCGGCAATCGCATCTGCTGCCGGCTGGCGCAACACCGGAAGACCAGGCCGCCCAGGCCGAGGCCTGGACGGCGGCCACGGCCTATGCTGCGTTACTCCACGACATCGGCAAGATCGCGGTAGATCTCCACGTCGAGTACGAGGACGGCCGCGTCTGGCACCCCTGGCACGGGCCGCTGCTGCACCCCTATCGCTTCCGCTACAGGGACGACCGAGAGTATCGCCTGCATGGCGCAGCCACCGGCTTGCTCTACCATCAGTTACTCGATGCCGGCATCCTCGACTGGCTCAGCAGCTACCCAGCGCTATGGGCACCGCTGCTCTATGTGCTGGCCGGTCAGTATGAGCATGCGGGCGTGCTGGGCGAGCTCGTCGTTCAGGCGGATCGTGCATCCGTGGCTCAGGAGCTGGGGGGCGATCCCAGCCGCGCCATGGCCGCGCCCAAGCATGCCCTGCAGCGCAAGCTCATCGATGGACTTCGGTATTTGCTGAAGGAGGAGTTGAAGCTGAACCAGCCCCAGGCATCGGACGGCTGGCTGACACAGGATGCCTTGTGGCTGGTGAGCAAGACCGTCTCGGACAAGCTGCGCGCACATCTACTGTCACAAGGCATCGATGGCATCCCCTCGAACAACACGGCCGTCTTCAACGTGTTGCAGGATCACGGCATGCTGCAGCCGGCCCCGGACGGCAAGGCCATTTGGCGTGCCACGGTCAACAGCGAGGCTGGCTGGTCGCACAGTTTTACGCTGCTACGGATGTCACCAGCATTGATCTGGCAGCCGGATGAGCGTCCCGCTCCCTTCGCCGGAACGGTGACGGTGGAAGCGACTTCTGAAACGGGAACCGCCGAACAGCCCGCAGGCAGTTCGGATGAAGCCACCGGCAGCATCGAAACCTGTGCCGACAACATGGCTCTTGCTGCCGGACAGTCGCCTCCCACACCTGCGTCAGCCAACACGACTTTGCCCCAGCCGGAAGGGGAACCTCCTGCGGACGCGGTGGACGATCTGTTGTCCCTGTTCGGACAACCCGCTCAGGAGACCGGCGTAGAGCCCGAGCCCGCTGCTCAGCGCAACAGTGGCCCGCCGACAACTTCTGCCGAGCTGCCCACGAATACCGAAATCAGGCCACCAAAGAACTTGCCTGAAGCTCCTGACTGCGCGGTGCCATCCGGCGAGCACTTCATCGTCTGGCTCCGCCAAGGCATCCAGTCCCGTCGCCTCATCATCAACGATGCGAAAGCACTCGTGCATACCGTGGCGGATACGGTTTATCTGGTCAGCCCTGGCCTGTTTCAGCGCTACGCCCAGGAGCATCCCAGCATCTCGGCGCTCGCCAAGCAGGACAAGGTGCAGGACTGGCAATGGATACAGAAGCGCTTTGAAAAACTCGGACTTCACAGGAAACAGCCGTCGGGTTTGAATATCTGGACATGCGAAGTCATGGGGCCGCGAAAATCCCGTCGATTGCATGGCTACTTGCTCGAAGATCCGTCGCACATATTTGATACCGTTCCCCCGAACAATCCATACCTGTCGCTCAAATAGCAGCCTTCCGAGGAAGAGCCAGAGAGGTAGTTGAAGATGCTGATCGCCTGAGGTTTCTTCTCGTGATGTCAACGACCGCAGGCGAAAGCGCCGAGCGTCGTCGGCGAAGAATGCCTCACGGTCTTGAGCTTTGCGTGCAGACGCGTCCACAACAGCGCTTACAGGGTCCGACCGGGGTCCGCACCGGCGACTCCGCCCGTGACCACGGTCTTCCTTCAGCGGCTCACTGAAGACCGAGCGCCTTCATCAGCCTCGGCTTCTGGCTCGCGAAGGTGCCATAGAAGACCTCGTCGCCGACGATCGTGATCGGGGCCACGCGCACGCCGGTTCGTGACTTGGCCTCCGCGGAAATCTTCGGGTCGGTCAGGTCGCGCTCTTCAAACGCGATGCCCTGCTGGGACAACCACTCCTTTAGTGCCCGGCAGTCCGGGCAAGTTGGAGTGCTATAGATGAGGATGCGCGGGGTGTTGGCTTGGTTCATGGTCGTGCCTTCACTTGCCCCGAGCGACAAGCCAACTCTTCATCATGGCGATCTCGCCTTCCTGCGCGGAGATGACCTCCTGAGCCAACTTGCGGACCTCCGGGTTCTTGCCGTACTGCAGCGCCACCTTGGCCATGTCGATCGCACCCTGGTGGTGCGGGATCATGCCGCGCATGAAGTCCACATCGGCGTCGCCGCTGAAGTCGATCATCATGTCCGCATGCATGCGGTCGTTGCCGGCACGGTAGGCGGCCGTCGAGGCATCGCCCGAGCTGCCGGCCGCCGCCTGCTGGCCGTTGTCGCCCAGCCACTTGTTCATCATGGCGATCTCGCCTTCCTGCACGGTGATGACCTCCTGGGCCAGCTTGTGAACCTCCGGGTCCTTGCCGTACTGCAGCGCCACCTTGGCCATGTCGATCGCGCCCTGGTGGTGCGGGATCATGCCACGCATGAAATCGACGTCGGCGTTGCCAGTGAACTGCGCTCCCATCCCGGCGTGCATCTGGTCGTTCACGGCGCGATACGCGGTCGTGGAAGGACTGTCATTGGCCGAGGCGCTGGAGGGCATCGCGTGCCCTTGGTGACCTCCGCCCGCACTGGCCTGCATCGCTTCACCCGACGGGACGACCACCTTCTTCTGGACGGCCATCAGGCCGGCGGCGACCACGACGGCGCCCGCAATGAACAAGAGGCTGAACTTGTTGACCTTCATGAAAAAACTCCTTGAATGAGGTTGATGGGTTCACTGTAGGGCCTCCCATTGTTGGAAGGTCAAGCCCTTATTTCGCCCGTCACTTGGCGCTGCACGGCGGTGTGCCCATGCCCATTTCAGTTGCAAGTAATTCTCAACAAAGGTAGGATGTTAGGACGTTAATAGCGAGAGTCCAGGATCATGTCCCAGCAACCGAAAGTTCACGACACCAGCGATTTCCCCATCGTCCGCTTCGACGGCGCAAGCATCTACAACGGATACAGCAGCGCCTGGTGCGCGGAAATGGATGAACTCGTCGCCTGCGGAAAGCCCTTCGTGCTTATCTACGTCGCGGGAGGGCCAGAAGAGACTCTCGACGATCGCGCTCAGCGCGGCGTCTGGCTGAAGACTCACAAGGAGACGCTTGGCGGCACATTGCTCGCGCTCATCCACGTCGAACCGGATTCGGATAAGCGAGCCCAGTTGGAGGCCATGCTGCCAAAGCTCGTCCAGGCTTTCGGTACACCGCAGTCCACCCGGGCCACCCACGCCGATGCCGAGGCGCTGGCCCGGTATGTCCTGGCGGGTGGTCGCGTCGAAGATTCGATATGAACAGCACCGTCCGGTCGCTGTAGCGCACCAAGGGCCTATCCATGAGGACCGGCTACCGCGTGCTCTCCGGGAAACAACCCGCGTTCCGATCAACGGGGCCGGCGACCGGCTGCTCGATGGAAAGCGGCATTGCCAGCGCGGGAGTCGCGCTCGGATCAACCCGATTTCTCAAGTGCCGCAATCAGCGGAGCGACCACGTTCCGCACAGCCGCCGCAGCTGCTTCTCCATCCTGGCGCTCGATAGCATCCACGATCGCCTCATGGGTCGCGAGACCCGGCTCGGGCAGTTCCTTGTCCTTCAGCGCAGTCAGCGTGTTCATGCGGACCGAGTTCGCGAAGTAGCGGTACAGCTCAGCCAGCGCGCCGTTGCCGCACATCCCGGCGATCGCGCAGTGGAAAGCCGTATCGGCCTCGGCAAAGGCCGCGCTCGATGCGTGTTGCTCCTGCTCGCCGCGGGCCTTCAACAGTCGGCGCAGCAGCCCAACGTCCGCCTTGGACCGATGCACCGCGGCCAACCTGGCCGCCTCGGTTTCCAGCATGCAGCGCAACGCGAAGTGCTCTCGCAAGCCGGAACGCCCGACACGGCGCATGACCTCGGCCGGATCGATATTGGTTCGCACGTAGGTGCCATCACCCTGGCGGACTTCCAGGACCTGGCCGTGCGAGAGCACGCGAATGGCTTCCCGCACCGTGTTGCGGCCAACCTCCAGCATCTCGGCCAGTTCCTGCTCCCTGGGGATGCGCTCGCCGACCTTCCAGGCGCCTCCCTCGATCTGGCCGCGGATCAGCTCAATCGTCGAATCGACGAGCGAACGCCGCGGCGCCTGTGGGAGTGTGAAGCGGTTATTCATCGCGGTTCTCAAATGACGTAGAGACGGGAGCCCATCGGACCTCGATTGTAGCAACTCAGGCCTTATACATAGGATGATTCTATGTATTTGACAAAAGAGCAATTGCCGACGGCCTGTGCTTCGTTGCGCGCGACATGCGATTTTCCACCACGCCCGTGCGAGCGGGATTTTTTTCAACACCTTTTGGAGTATTTCGACCATGAACAACATGCAGCACGCCCTGTCATTCAGGCCCCTTCGTTCTTCAGACGGCTTGCGCTGCCGTCCGGTGCAGGCTTTGGGAGCGATATTCCTCGGGCTGGCTTCACTCGCCTATAGCGTCACGTCGCAGGCGGCAGATGAGCCAGAGAACGTGAAGGTGGTCCGGCAATACCTTGACGCCTGGAATGGCGGGCGAACCGACGCGATGGAAAAAGTGCTCGATTCCAACGTCGTCTATTTCAATACCAGCAATGAAGCGTCCCGCACTGGGCCTCAAGCCATTACCGAAGTCTCGCAGTTTCTGATGAAAATCCTGCCCGACCGAAAAATGAAAATCCGTTCGCAGCCGGTTGCCTCCGGCGATGGTGTGGCGATCGAGTGGGAATTCACCGCCACCAAGAACAGCAATGGCGGGACGTCGCCCTCCAGTTCGACCATCAGTTATTTCGGCGCGAGCTTCTTCCGTGTTTCGAACGGAAAGATTGTCTATGCCAGCGACTACTACAACCACAACACCATGCAGAAGCAGCTTCAGCAGTAACGTAAATCCGCAAACAGGAAATCACCGACATGTCCCGCTTCATCATGCACAAGCCCTCGGCGCCGCCAGCGCAGCGGTGAGGCAAGCGCTTTTCCTCAATCCAAGGTAATTGCGCTGGTGACTTGATGAATATCTGACACGCCGGTTATCGAGCCTTGTCTCGATGAAATAGAAATCCCGAATGAAACTACCAACCACGAAGCAGGAACTCCTTGACAAGGTTCGCGCCAGCCACCGAAAGCTCGGGGTAGAAGCTGCCACCATTCCCGCCAGCCACTACCGGCACACGGCCATGATCTGGCAGGAGCCGCGCCTGCATACCAACGCTGCGATGGTCCTGGTGGACGTCATCGTCTGGAACACGATGATCCTGCAGTTCGCGCATGATCGGACGCCTGGACCTTCGGCGTCCTTTTACTCGCCGAGTGCGATGGCGCAGCGGGCCGAGCGTCTTTCTGCCGGCTTCCAGCGCCGTTTCGCGGGCAGAGACCTTCGCGAGCTGGAAGCCATGCTCACGGAGGGACAGGACCGGGTGCTCGACTGCGTGGCGCACCATTCGAACGCCTCGCTTTTCGATCCCGCGTTGAGCCCGATGAAGACCCTCGGGCGCAAGATCCAGTTCTTCACCTCCACCGCCTACGACGACGCGCTGTCGAGGCTGCGCCAGTGGAAGCAGGTGCTGTAGCGGCCGAGGCGACCCACTGCGCGGAGCGCCTCTTGCACCGCTCCGATCAGACCGGAGCTGGCAGCGCCGGCTTTCGCGCGGCCTGCCACAGCAGCGGCACCAGGATCAGCGCCAGGGCCGGGAAGATCATCCAGTTGACCGCCTGCCAGCCCGAGCTGTGCAGGATCGATCCCGCGAGGAACGACACGGCCGCCGTGGCGGCGAAGACGAAGAAATCGTTCATGCCCTGCGCCTTGCTGCGCTCGGCCGGGGTGTGGCAATCGGTGACCATCGCCGTCGCGCCGATGAAGCTGAAGTTCCAGCCGATGCCCAGCAGCGCCAGCGAGCCCCAGAAGTGGGACAGGCCGAGCCCGCCCAGGGCCACCACCCCGGAGGCGGCGAGCAGCACCATGCCGACGGCGGTCACGCGCTCCTTGCCGTAGCGCACCATCAGTCGTCCTGTGAAAAAGCTCGGCCCGAACATCGCCAGCAGGTGCCACTGTATTCCTAGGGCGGCGTTGTCCACCGAATGCCCGTGGTTGACCATCGCCACCGGCGCGGCCGTCATCACGAACGCCATCACCCCATAGGACACCACGCCCGCAGCCACGGCCAGCAGATAGCGCGGCATCGCCAAGAGCTGCAGCACCGTCCGACCGCTATCGGCGACTGCTTCGGCCTGGGTCTGGCTCGGCGTGCGCAGCATCAGCAGGATCGGCAAGGCGATCAGCGGCAGCAGCGCCTGGCTGAGGAAGCTGCCAACGTAGGGCGTGCCCGCTACCGCATCGCGCGTGAAGATCACCAACTGCGGCCCGATGATGGCGCCCGCGAGACCGCCCACCATGACCCAGGAAATGGCCTTGGCCTTAAGCGCGTCCTCGGCGGTGACGGCGGCTGCGAAGCAGTAGCCCACAGCAGGAAATCGAACTATGAAACGAATAACCCCTTTCCTTCTGGTCGCAGTACTCGGGGGCACTGAAGCAGGCCAGCGTGTCTACTCATCGCGCATGAATTGCCTGACAACCTTTCAAATTTAGAGAAGATAAATTGAAGTTCTGACGGGAATTTCTCAGTAAAAGAATCCTATCTTTCTCGTCAACAGACTGAACGGCACCCCCTGAGTTTTTATGCATATATTCAAGATCGGCAAATTCTTTAATGATTCACCACAAAAAAGGCGGGAAGCCCATTGAGCGATCCCGTCATAGCAAAAAACTCAAACATGCTCACATCAGGAAACTTTACCCTGAAACGATCCCTTGAAATTTAAGCGCATAGTAATAATAAGATTTAGCCATTAGCCGAATCTTCCAAAGTTGGCGCACTGCTTGCTACGTTTTTAAGCGACTCCGCCATAGTGAAGTACGGAGACCACTGTTTTGCAAGTTGGTCAACCGTAAGTCCTGCGGAGATAATATAGGTTGCAGCTGCAATAACCTCTCCAGCAGATTCGCCTACCATATGAATACCCAGAATCCTTCCTGTCTCACGCTCGGATATCATCTTGATTATCCCTTTGTCGTGACGACTTACAATAGCACGTAGAACAAAGGAAACCGGAATTTCACGAACATCATAGGCAATTTGGGCCGCCTCAGCCTGCATAGGAGTCATGCCGACAGCAGCCATCTCGGGCGACGTGAAAATGACGCGGGGCAAGGCGGTGTAGTCTAGGGACCGAGGCTCGTTGCCCAGAGCATTGCTCGCGGCCACGGTCCCCTGCGCACTAGCGACATACACTAATTGAGCCATACCAGTGACATCGCCCGCTGCCCAGATGCGAGGATTTGAGGTTCGCAGATGTTCGTCCACAATTATTTCGCCTCGATCGCCCCTGGACACATTGACAGCATCCAAGTTGAGTCCTTCAGTTGCCGGACGGCGCCCCGTCGCTATGAGAATCTTATGGGCGAAAATTTGCTGAGTACGTCCTTCGGCGACGACAGTTGCAAGCACCCCGCTCTCGTGTGGTACGACGTTTGTCAGATTGGCGCCAGTATGGAACATGATGCCCTCCGCTGACAGCGCCTGCTCCAGTGCCGCAGAAATCGCGGGATCCTCGAACGGTGCAATTCGAGGAGCTATCTCGACCACTTCAACCTTGCTGCCCAGTCGAGCGAACAATTGACCTTGCTCCAGACCGATCGCATTGCCGCCGACGACCAGCATGGACTCAGGCACCTGCTCAAGGGACATGGCCGAGCCGGAAGTGAGAAAGTCCACCTCACTGAGGCCAGGAATGGAAGGAATGAATGGCGCTGCCCCACTGGCGATCAGTACCTGCTTGGCGTACACCAGGTTTGTGTTTCCGTCTGAGTCCGCGACGACGAGCGCTACGATATCTGGCTCATCTGACGCTACAAAGGTCGCCTTGCCGCGAAATACCGCAATACCTGCATCCTTGGGTGCTTGTACATGGAAAGACTGCCGGAAGTGCCCGATCATTTGATCTTTATCTCTGACAAGCAAAGACAAGTCGACAGGCCCGGCCGAGGTCGCTATACCTGGGAACTTCCCATGCGCAGCAGACATGCGAGCAGAAGCCGCCGCAAGCAACGTCTTTGAAGGAACGCATCCTACATTGAGACAGGTCCCTCCTGCCAACCCCTGTTCGATCATGGCGACTGTTTTGTCGAGCCTACGTGCTTCGTTCGCTGCGGCTCTAGCCGCCGAACCGGAACCTATCGTGACTAGATCATAGATGACGGAGGGCTGTTGTGCGGAAGCCGCTGTTGTCGTGTTCATAAAAGAAGCCTCAAGGAAATTGCAAAGAAAGAGACAGATCGGTCTCCTTGAGGGATTGTAGACAACCCTGTCTCCTTGTGTCAACATGTCGCGTATGAATCCTCACAACGATGAATAACATCATGGACAAAAAAGAACAGTTAGTCGCAACTGCCTTTAACCTTTTTTATAAGTACGGCATTCATGCTGTTGGCATCAATCGGGTACTTGAAGAGTCCGGCATTGCCAAGAAAACGCTATATAACCATTTCTCCAGCAAGGAAGATCTAATTGCTGCGACCGTCGAATATTGTGATCAGCAGTATTTCTCTTGGCTCGATTTGCGTTTGCACGAAGCGACGCCAGGTAGGGACGCCTTGTATGCCATGCTTGATGCTTTTGACGATCTGTTTCAGGGTCTCGATCAATCCAAGCCACTTTTCTTGGGTTGTTATTTCATTAATGTCAGCGCCGAATTCAGCAATCCGGATCATGATATACATAAGCTTTGCGCCCGAAACAAAGAGGCTATGCTGCGATGGATCACACACCACACTTCACTTGTCATAACGTCCAGAGAATCGATAGTTCAAATCTCTGAAACAATTGCTATGTTGCTTGAAGGGGCGATTATTCAGGCTCACGTTCTTGGAGATCTGCACGCTGCTCGCAAAGCCAAAGCCGTGGTTAAACTGCTTCTTGATAAATCTAACTAACTAACTAACTAACTAAATTCATCTGTCCATACAACTCTTTGACCATCAATAAAGGTGGAACGGCAAAGTAGCTTTCCGAAGTTTCAGCAGTGGAGACAAGTCGTGTAGTGCCGGAACGGGCCACTTATCGGCTTCCAGTCCTCGATCAATGCCCCAAGTCAAGTCAGTTGCAACCGTACCGCCCCTGCCACAGCAGCGGCACCAAGATCAGCGCCAAGGCCGGGAAGATCATCCAGTTGACCGCTTGCCAGCCCGAGCTGTGCAGGATCGACCCCGCGAGGAACGACACGGCCGCCGTGGCGGCGAAGACGAAGAAGTCGTTCATGCCCTGCGCCTTGCCCCGCTCGGCCGGGGTGTGGCAGTCGGTGACCATCGCCGTGGCGCCGATGAAACTGAAATTCCAGCCGATGCCCAGCAGCGCCAGCGAGCCCCAGAAGTGGGGCAGGCCGAGCCCGCCCAGGGCCACCACCCCGGAGGCGGCGAGCAGTACCATGCCGACGGCGGTCACGCGCTCCTTGCCGTAGCGCACCATCAGTCGTCCGGTGAAGAAGCTCGGCCCGAACATCGCCAGCAGGTGCCACTGGATGCCCAGGGCGGCGTTGTCCACCGAATGTCCATGGTTGACCATCGCTACAGGTGCGGCCGTCATCACGAACGCCATCACCCCATAGGACACCACGCCCGCAGCCACCGCCAGCAGATAGCGCGGCATCGCCAAGAGCTGCAGCACCGTCCGACCGCTATCGGCGACTGCTTCGGCCTGGGTCTGGCGCGGCGTGCGCAACATCAGCAGGATCGGCAAGGCGATCAGCGGCAGCAGCGCCTGGCTGAGGAAGCTGCCGACGTAGGGCGTGCCCGCTACCGCGTCGCGTGTGAAGATCACCAACTGCGGCCCGATGATGGCGCCCGCGAGGCCGCCCACCATGACCCAGGAAATGGCCTTGGCCTTGAGCGTGTCCTCGGCGGTGTCGGCGGCTGCGAAGCGGTAGCTCTGCACATACGCGCCGTAGAAGCCGGCCAGGAAGGTGCCGGCGCAGAAGATCCAGAACGAAGCCAGCATGATGCCCAGCGCGGCGATCAGGCCCGAGGCTACGCCGAAGCCGACCCCGACCACGTACCCGTTACGGCGGCCATGGTGCCGCATGATGAAGGCGGCAGGCAAGGTGCCGATGGCAAGACCCAGGCCGAACAGACTCACGGGCAAGGTGATCCAGGCCGAATTCTTGGCAAGCTGCTGGCCGACCAGCCCACCCAGCGACATCACGATGGGCGCGCTGGCGCCGCCGAGCGCCTGCGCGGCGGTGAGAACGCCGATGTTTCGGCGCGTGATGCTCTGGTCGGTCATGGGCGTCTTTCTTATTCGTTTGTCTGGCCGGAAATATTACACGCATGAATATATATTCAGTTATATGGACATGCGATGCTCACGAACCATCGCGAGCCGGTCCATCCTCGGAAGCCCCGGCGGAAGCAGCACCGTGCAGGGCCAATGCGAGCAGGTGCTCTTTCACCTGGATCAGTTGCTCCATGCGTTCCTCAACACAGGCGAGATGGCCTTGGACAGCCTGCCTTAGCAGCTCAGGTTCCAGGAACCCCTCATGTGCCCAACCCAGTAGGCGGCGCACGTCATCCAGGCCGATTCCCGAGGCACGGTAGTTGCGAATCAGGTGAAGCCGTTCGACATGGGCCGGGCCATAGCGCCGATAGTTGTTGCGTGACCGCTCCGGGGCTTGCAACAGGCCCTCCCGCTCGTAGAACCGAATGTTCTCCGGGGGGGTGCCCGTCAAGCGCGCAAGTTCACCGATCCTCATCCGGTTCTCCGTGCGCAACGATGGGGAACGCCGCCGTTGCGCATAGCCCTTATCCCGGCGACCGGGCGGATGGTTGCCCGGTGGCGCCCGATTGCACCGTGTGCTCAGTCCAGCCGCCACCCAGCGCCTTGTAGAGGTGGATGAGGTTGTTCAGCCGCGTCAGGCGCGTGCGCACCAGGGTCTGCTGCGCACCGTACTGTGTGCGTTGCGCATCGAGCAAGGTGAGGTTGTCGTCCACGCCTTCCTGGAAGCGTTGCTCGGCTAGTTGGTAGGCTTTCTGGCTAGCCGCTACCAGGAGCTGCTCCGAGCGGATCTGCTCATCAAGCGTGCGCTTGCCCGCCAAGCCGTCAGCCACCTCAGCAAAGGCCGCCTGGATAGACTTCTCGTAGTTGGCGATTTCGATCCTCTTTTGTACCTGTGCCACGTCCAGATTGGCTCGCAACGCGCCGCCGCGGAAGATGGGCAGCGTGATCTGCGGCAGGAAGCTCCAGGCCCGCGAGCCCGAATCGAACAGGCCGTCCAGCGAAGCGCTGGCCGTGCCCGCCGAGCCCGTGAGGCTAATCGTCGGGAAGAACGCGGCCCGCGCCGCGCCGATGTTGGCGTTGGCGCCGATCAGCATCTGCTCGGCGGCGCGGATGTCCGGCCGACGCGCGAGCAGTTCGGACGGCAGGCCGCTCGGCAGGTCGGTCGGCACGATGTCGTCCGGCAGCGCCACGGCCTCGTCAAGCTGCCGGGACAGCTCCGGCGTCAGCGGCTGGCCCAGCAGCAGCACCAGCGCGTTGCGGTCCTTGGCCGCCTGCCGCGTGTAGGCGGCGCGGTTGGCCTCGGCGGTGCGCAGCGCGATCTCCGCGCGGCGCAGGTCGAGCTGCGTGGAATTTCCCGCTTCCACCAGTTGGGTGGTCAGGTCATAGGAGCGCTTCTGTGTGGCGAGGGTGTCGCTCGTCAGGCGCAGCAGTTCCTGGTCGGCGCGCAGCGTGAGGTAGGCGCTGGCCACCTCGGACACCAGGCTCATCTGCGTGGCGATGCGGGTCTCGTCGAGGGCCAGGTAGGACGCCAGCGCCCGGTCGTTGAGGCTGCGGATGCGGCCCCACAGGTCCAGCTCCCAGGCGGCCGTCACCCCGGCCACGTCGTAGCGCCGGAGCACGTCGCTTTGCCCCGTGGTACTGAGGTCGGCCGGTACGCGCTCTGACGCGCCGCGGGCGGAAACGCCCAGGTTCGGCAGCATCTCGGCACGCTGGATACGGTACAGCGCCTGAGCCGCCTCCACGTTGAGCGCGGCTTTGTGCATGTCGCGGTTGTTCTCCAGCGAAATGCCGATCAACTGCTGCAGCAGCGGGTCGCGGAAGAAGTCCCGCCAACCGATCTCGGCCGTGATCGCGTCGTCGGGCGTCGCGGCCGCCAGTTCCACATAGGCCGCGCCCGAGGGATAGGCCGTGTCGATCGGCGCTGCGGGCCGGTCATACTTCGGTGCCATGGAGCAGCCAGCCAGCGCCGCCGCGAGGGCGAGCGGCGCCAGCGTCCTGGCGGGTCGTGTGAATGCGAAAGATGTTTTCATGTCGTATGTCCTCCTGGCCGTCATGCGTGCTGGTCGGTCATGCCGCCACGGGCATGGCGCGCTTCGCGGCGCAGCGCCAGCTTGCGCACCACAACGTAGAACACCGGCGTCAGCACCAGGCCGAATACCGTCACGCCCAGCATGCCGGCGAACACCGCGATGCCCATGGCGTGGCGCATCTCGGCGCCCGCACCGCTGGCCAGCACCAGCGGCACCACGCCAGCGATGAAGGCGAACGACGTCATCAAGATCGGGCGCAGCCGCAAGCGCGCGGCTTCGAGCACGGCTGCCAGCGGATCGGCCCCTTCGCTTTCCTTCGCGCGGGCGAACTCCACGATCAGGATCGCGTTCTTGGCAGCCAGGCCGACCAGCACCACGAAACCGATCTGCGTGAAGATGTTGTTGTCGCCCCCAGAGAGCCAGACGCCGGCGATCGCCGAGAGCAGCGCCATGGGTGCAATCAGCAGCACAGCGAACGGCAGCGACCAACTGTTGTACTGGGCCGCCAGGAACAGGAAGGCGAGCAGCACCGCCAGCGCGAAGATGTAGATCGCCGTGTTGCCAACCCGTTTTTCCTGGAAAGTCAGGTCCGTCCATTCGTAGGTCATACCGTCCGGCAGCGATTCGCTCACGATCTTCTCAATCGCGGCGGTGGCCTGGCCGGACGAGTAGCCCGGCGCTGGCCCGCCGCTGATGTCGGCCGAGGGAAAGCCGTTGTAATGCATCACCCGGTCGGGGCCGGAACTGCGCTCGATGGTCGCGATCGCGCTCAGCGGGATCATGTCGCCCGCTGCATTGCGCACCTTGAGCATGCCTATGTCCTCAGCCTGCATGCGGAACTGCGCATCGGCCTGGGCCATGACCCGGTAGGTGCGACCGAAGCGGTTGAAGTCGTTGACGTAGAGCGAGCCAAGGTTGACCTGCAGGGTGTCGAACACCTCGGTCAGCGATACGCCCTGCGACTTGGCCTTCACCCGGTCGATGTCCACCTGCAACTGCGGCGCATTGGTCTGGAAGCTGGCGAGCATGTTCGCCAGCTCGGGCGCCTGCATGGCCTTGCCCATGATCTGGCCCTGTGCCTGCGCAAGCGCCTCGGGACCCAGGCCCGCCCGGTCCTCGATCTGCAGCTTGAAGCCGCCCATCGAACCCAGGCCCGGCACCGGCGGCGGCGGGAAGATGCCAACGAAGCCGTCCGGGATCTGGCTGAACTTGCCCATGAGCTTGCCCTGGATGGCGAAGGCCGACAGCGACGGGTCCTTGCGCTCATCGAAGGGCTTGAGCATGGCGAACATCAGCGCGGTGTTCGGCTGGTTCACCGGTCCATTGACCGACAGGCCCGGGAAGGCCACCACGCTCTCGACGCCCGGCTCAGCCAGTGCGATCTTGGTCATCTCCTTGACGACCGCCTCGGTGCGATCCAGCGAGGCGCCGGTCGGAAGCTGGGCGATGCCCACGAGATAGTACTTGTCCTGGGCCGGCACGAAGCCCGCAGGCACCTTGTGGAAGCCCAGC
This sequence comes from Halomonas sp. Ps84H-12, assembly GCF_024124725.1. Taxonomy (NCBI): domain Bacteria; kingdom Pseudomonadati; phylum Pseudomonadota; class Gammaproteobacteria; order Oceanospirillales; family Halomonadaceae; genus Halomonas; species Halomonas sp. Ps84H-12. The sequence goes on from NZ_JAMXSJ010000001.1 coordinate 76,473, forward strand.
CAGGTCAGGCCCAGGAAGCCGACGTAGAGCAGCAGCACGATGGCGCTGCCGCGCACCGCGCGGCGCACGCCCCCGACGTAGGAATTCGAGGCGCGATCGAAGAAGCGGTTGAAGCGGCGGAAGAAGCCGCCGAACACGCCGTCGATGATGCGCGTGAGACGATCGGGCTTGGCCGCGCCGTGGTGCGGCTTGAGCAGGATGGCGGCCAGCGCTGGCGACAGCGTAAGCGAGTTGATCGCCGACAGGATGGTCGAGAACGCGATGGTCAGCGCGAACTGGCGATAGAACTCGCCCTGCAGCCCCGACAGGAACGCCGAGGGGATGAAGACCGCTGCCAGCACCGAGGTGATGGCCAGGATCGGGCCAGTCACTTCATCCATCGCCTTGCGCGCCGCATCCTTGGGCGATTCGCCCAGCGCCATGTGGCGCTCCACGTTCTCCACCACCACGATGGCGTCATCCACCACGATGCCGATGGAGAGCACGAGGCCAAACAGCGACAGCGTGTTCAGCGAGAAGCCGAACATGTGCATCACCGCGAACGTGCCGACCAGCGAGACCGGCACGGCGATCAGTGGAATGATCGACGCGCGCCAAGATTGCAGGAACAGCACCACCACGATCACCACCAGCAGGGTGGCCTCAAGCAGCGTCATCGTCACGGACTTGAGTGAGGCGCGCACGAAGACGGTGGGATCGTAAGCAATGCGGTACTCCAGCCCTTGTGGAAAGTCCGCTTGCAAGCGCTCCATGGTGGCACGCACCGCGTCGGAAGTGTCCAGGGCGTTGGCACCGGGGCTTGTTAGAATTTGCAGGCCCACCGCGTTGTCGCCGTCGAGCAGGCCACGCATAGCATAGTTGTCAGCGCCCATCTGCAGTCGTGCTACGTCACGCAGCTTTGTCACCGCGCCTTGCTCACTGACATTGACAACGATGTCGCCGAATTGCTCTTCGGTGGTCAAGCGCCCCATCGCACTGACGCTGACCTGAAAGGCCGACGACGCATCGGGCTGCTGGCCCACTGAGCCGGCGACCACCTCCACGTTCTGCTCGCGGATGGCCGCGACCACATCGCCTGCCGTCAAGCCGCGTGAGGCTACTTTGGTCGGATCGAGCCAGACGCGCATGGCATATTCGCCCTCACCGCCGATGATTACGTTGGCAACCCCGGACAGTCGTGCGAGTTCGTCGCGCACATGCAGCATTGAGTAGTTGGAGACATAGAGCGGATCGTACTGATTGCCGGGCGAGAGCATATGCACGACCATCAGAATATCTGGCGACGTTTTTTCGGTGACTACACCGATGCGCTGCACCTCCTCGGGAAGGCGCGGCAGTGCTCGTGATACGCGGTTCTGTACCTGAATCTGGGCAAAGTCGGGGTCGATACCTTGCTGGAACGAAATGGTCAGCACCATTTGGCCGTCAGTCGCGGTCTGAGAGGCCATGTAGATCATGCCTTCGACGCCATTGACGGCCTGCTCCAGAGGCGCGGCCACCGTATCAGCGATCACCTGCGGATTTGCACCCGGGTAGCTGGCAGTTACTTGTACTGTGGGTGGGGTAACCGAGGGGTACTCGCTCAAGGGGAGTTGGAACACTGCCATCGCACCGGCAATCAGCATTAGCACCGAGAGCACAACGGCGAAGATTGGCCGGTTGATGAAGAAATGAGGGAATTTCATGAGCGGGACTCCTCCTCACCAGGACGGGTATCAGCCGCCGGACTGTCAGAGTGTTCCGTATCAGCCGCTGCGTCGCTTGAGTCGGCAGCGCCAGTGGACTGCTGCATCGGCACGACATTCGGCGTGATGGGCATGCCGGGGCGCACCAGCCCCTTGAGGACGATCTGTTCACCTTCATTCAGTCCGCCCTCGACGACACGCAGCCCGTCGCGTATCGGCCCGAGTTGGATAGGCCGGTATTGCGCCGTGCTTTCAGCATCGACCACCAGTACATAGTTGCGGTCCTGGTCACTGCCGACGGCCTGATCGTCAATCAGAATGGTCTGGCGCTCAGTGCCAGTAGCAAGTCTGGCTCGCGCAAACATGCCGGGCGTCAGATAACCGTCTGGATTGGGCATGACAGCCCTGGCGCGGACAGTGCCCGTGCCCCGATCAACCTGGTTACCGACAAAATCTAGCGTGCCCTGGAACGGAAAATTGTTGTCCTTGCCCAGGCCGACCTGGACGAGCAAGGCGCTGTTTTCTGGCCTGGAGGCGTCAGGGCGTGCATTGCCTATATGGTTGAGATAGGTGCCTTCGTCAATGTCGAAATAAACGTACATCGGATCGACCGAAACAATGGTCGTGAGCAGCGTTGCCGCGCCCGCGCCACCACCGCTGACCAGATTGCCCTCGGTCACCAGCATGCGATCCACCCGGCCTGCGATCGGTGCGGTCACCCGTGCATAGGACAGGTCGAGCCGGGCGGCAGCCACGCGGCTTTTGCCGCTTGAACCTGCGCCTGTCGTGCATTGCGTGCGGAGACAGCATCGTCATAGGTCTTGCGCGATACCGCACCGGTGGATACCAGCCGCTCGGCACGCTCGAAATCGCTTTGCGCCTGAGCGGTCAGCACTTCGGCCTGGTGCAGTTGTGCCTGAGCGGTGTCGAGAGCGACCTGGAAGGGGCGCGGATCAATCTGAAACAGCAACTGGCCCTTGCTGACCAGACTGCCTTCAGGGACGCTGACCGCGTCGATGGCGCCCCCGACGCGCGAACGTAGCTCCACCGTTTCAGGTGCGGCGAGGTAGCCCGTGAACTCGACCGTCGGTGTCATGGTGCGCACGATTACCTCGGCCACCGGCACCCGAGGCGCCATTGCGCCGGGAGGCCCGCCTGCAGCCGGCCCTTCATTGTTGGATGCGTTGCGGCTGACAACGGCAATGCCCACGCCAGCGACGATTGCCACCGCCAGCAGAACTACTCCAATTTTCTTTTTCATGATGAAAATGACCCTTGCTGTGTGCTCCGCCTCAAGACCACTGTGCGGCGTTGGTGAGGACTCTAGAGGTTTCAATAGTTGGAAGGTCAAGCTCCCGCGAGGAAAAAACTTCCCGGCTTCCCTGACCTCCGCCGTTGACCTTGTGATGGCGAAAGCCGGAGGCATCGAATCTCAACGTCACGAGAATCGGCACCTCCGGCGCACCTGCGGCACACTGGCTTAGCAATGCAGACCTATGTCCAGCCGCTGCCGTCAGTGCGCAGCCTGGGGCTGAGGCGAGCGCGTCGGATGGCCGGTGTCGCGGTCGTCGTCCACACTTTGGGCACCCTTGAACCTCAGCAGGCGCAGCGCATTGAGCGTGACCAGCGCTGTAGCGCCGGTATCGGCCAGAACCGCGACCCACAGGCCCGTCATGCCGAACACGGTGGTGACCAGAAACAAGCCCTTGAGGCCAAGTGCAAACACCACGTTTTGATGGATGTTCGCCATGGTGGCGCGTGACAGTGCTACCAAGTGCGCCACGTCCGTCACGCGGCTCTTGAGCAGCGCCGCATCTGCGGTTTCCAAGGCCACGTCCGTACCGCCACCCATGGCGATACCCACGTCGGCAGTCGCCAGAGCCGGCGCGTCATTGATGCCGTCGCCGACCATGGCCACCTTGGCATCACGCTTCATGTTGTTGACCAGATCCAGCTTGTCCTGCGGCAACAGTTCGGCCTTCCAGTCGATTCCCAAGCTGTCGGCAATGGCTTGTGCGGTACGCTGGTTGTCGCCCGTGAGCATCACGGAGCGAACGCCCATGGCCTTGAGCTGAGCGACACCTTCGCTTGCATCGCGGCGCGGCTCATCGCGCAACGCAAGCAGTCCCAGAGTCTCCTTGCTACGCTCGTCGAACAGAACCGCAACAGTCTTGCCGCTGTTCTCCAGCGCTTCGATTTCCTTACGCTGCTGGGCCGACAGCGTAGCTACCTGACCCGCGTGAGATGGGGAACCCACTGCCAGCATTTTGCCGCCCACAGTGGCTCGCACCGCTTTGCCGGCAATCGCCGATGCCTCCGATGCTTTGGGAATGGCCGTATCCGTGCTTTCTGCATGGACGACGATAGCCTTGGCCAGTGGGTGGTTCGACCCGGACTCGACGGCGGCGGCCAGCGCCAGCACCTGCTTTTGTCTGAGCTGACCAAAAGGAACTACCTCGGTCACGCGCGGCTTGCCCTCGGTCAGCGTGCCGGTTTTGTCGAAGGCGATGGAGCGGACACGGCCAATGGTTTCCAGCGCGTTGCCGCCTTTGATCAGCAGCCCTCGACGCGTCGCAACCGCAAGACCCGAGGCAATCGCCGCCGGAGTGGAGAGCACCAGTGCGCAGGGGCAGGCAATCAACAGAAGAGCCAGGCCACGGTACAGCCAGGTACTCCAGTCCCCCCCCATGGCCAACGGCGGCACCACCACGATCAGCGCGGCGATGGCCATTACGGCCGGGGTGTAGTAGCGGCTGAACTTCTCGATGAAGCGGGCCGTGGGCGCCTTGGAGGATTGCGCCTGTTCAACCAGTTGGATGATGCGCGAGATGGTGTTGTCCGACGCGGCCTTTTCCACCCGGACTTCCAGCACACCGTCGACGTTGATCGAGCCGGCGAAAACAGTGTTGCCAGCAGCCTTTTGACGCGGCACGGATTCTCCCGTGATCGGCGACTCATCGAGGCTGGATTCGCCACGCAGGATCTCTCCATCGGCAGGTACTCGGTCGCCTGGCCTGACCAATACAGTGTCATTGACCTTCAGCGAGGCAGCCGGGACGGTACGCTGACCTCCATTGGGATCGAGCAGCACCGCTGTCTTGGGAACCAGTGATGCCAGTGCCTTGATGCCAGCTCTGGCACGACCGGCGGCTACGCTTTCCAACAGCTCACCGACCGAGAACAGGAAGACCACTGCTGCTGCCTCTTCAGCCTCACCGATGAACAGCGCACCAATCGCAGCGACTGACATCAGGGTTTCAATGGAGAAAGGCGAACCGGATCTCGCCAGCGCGAACGCTTTGCGCGCAAATGGCGTGACACCCGCAATCACGGCAGCAGCGAATATCCATTCGCCGTAGAGCGGCAGCAGCAGGGTCATGGCATAGGCCGAAGCCATCAGCACACCCAATCCGATCACATGCTTGCCTTTTTTCGTCTGCCACCAGCGGCGGTTCTGAATGCTAGTGGCCGGGACAGAGACTGCGCCGGTATCAGAGCCGTCATGGCGGCGTACATCGGAGACTCCGAAACCCAGGCTCTTGATAGTCTTCTCGATGTCGCCGAGCTGCGTGGGAACGCCGGATGCGAGCGTCAGCTCCAGTGTCTCGGCGGTGAAGTTGATGCGTGCGTCGGACACGCCGACCATGCGCGCGAGGGCCGTTTCAATCTTGCCGACGCAACTGGCACAGTCCATGCCTTCGACGCGCATGGAGACGTTGGGTGGCGTGCTGGGTGCAGTACGGATGGCAGGAGCAGCCGCCGCGTGGTCATGCCCGCTGCAGGCTCCGTGCTCGTGGCCGTGGCCATGCTTGTGATCGTGTCCGTGGTCATCACCGCATGCCTTTCCGTGTGCATGATTGTGCCCGTGGTCGTGAGCATGCCCATGGTCATGGTGACCGCCGCAGCCGGCATGGCCATGCGCGTGGGCCGCCTGGCGCGGTACGGGCACCGGGGACACTTCGGACGTGGGCAGTTCCTGCACGTCGAAGCCCAGGGATCGGATTTTCTTGGCGATATCCCGCGTAGTCGCACGGCTGTGCGGTTCACGCCTCAAGATGAGCGTCTCGCTCGCAAAATTGACCTGCACGTCCGACAGGCCGTCGAGGCGGCCAAGGGCCGTCTCGATCTTGCCGACGCAGCTCGCGCAGTCCATCCCTTCAACGCGAAAGCCGAGGTGTTCCCCAGCTTCTTCGCTACGGTCTATTTTTTCCAAAGACATATCGATCTCCAATTTCTCCGAATACCTCACACGGTGGAATGCGCCGCAGACCGATCTGACCGCCTTATCAATAACAAACACATGGACATACGTTCATATGTTTGTTATGAAAAAAAGACATGTTCGTCCTTTTGGCTGCGATCCCCGATGGTTATGGTGTGCGGCGCACGTTCTCTCAGTTCTGGCGCTGTTGCAGGTAGTTCTGGAAGGCGACACGGTATGCAGGGCTGGATGTGTCGGGGGTTTGATCCCCAGCCCAGAACCGATCCAGCCCGGCGCGTTTCCATGCAGCCAGATCGGCTTGAACCTCGGCTCGCGTCAGCCCCACCTCCTGCTGATACTGCTCGCCGTCGCGCAGGTGACGATAGGTGTCGTATGTCGCGCGGTATTGCGAGCTGAACGTGTCGGTGCCGCCGTCGCCGCGTTCGAGTTTGTCTAAGCCGGCACGCTTCCACAGCGCCAGGTCGGCACGCACCTGATCTCTCGTCAAAGCGGTGGACTCACGGTAGTCGGCTCCCAGACGAAGTTGCAGGTAGTTTTTGTAAGCTTGGCGGTATTCCGAGCTGAAAGTGTCAGGCCCGGCGTCTCCCCCGGAAAGCTTATCCAGTCCGGCCTGCTTCCACGCCGCCAGGTCAGCGTTGACTTCCGCGCGCGAAACACCTGCGTCGAAGGGTTGGGCGCCTGCACCAGCCGCAACGAAGGCGGAAAGCAGAACTGCGACGTGAAATTTTTTGGACATCATCAATACTCCTTGACGTTACAAACAATGGCGTGGTGCTCACGCCTCCTTCAGTTGATTCATAGTCGAATAATAACACACATGAAGATATGTTCAATTGTTTATTTGAAGGTACGGATAGGCCTTTTCTGTTCCGGGGCAAGACCTCTGGTTTCAGGCAAAGCGACGAAGGGCTCTGGCCTCCACTCTGATATTGACCACCCAAAAAAAACGGCACGCCCCTTGCCAGAGCGTGCCGCACACATTTGCACACTCAGTCAATCGTCGGATCTATCCTCGGAAATGTGGGAAGCCATGTCCTGAAGCACCTGGCTGACGTGCTGATCCGCGATACCGTAAAAGATGTGCTTTGACTGGCGTTCGCCGCGCACGAGACGCGCGCCACGCAACAGCCGGAGGTGGTGGCTGACCAAGGACTGCGACAGATCGAGCGAGTCGGCGATATCTCCCACAGCGACCGATCCGCGCATGCAATGGAGCAAAATCTTCAACCGCGATTGGTCGCCCAGCAGACGGAAGGTTTCGGCCAGAACAGCGACGTCACTTTGCGACAGTGCAAGAACATCAGTAGCCGCGCCGTGGCTGGAGGTCGAACATTGCGCAATATCGGAGCTGATGGTTTTGCGGAACGTCATGGCTTCAAACCCTCAAGTGAACTGCGAGCCGGCTTGCACGGCCTCAATGCTTGTGACCAGAAGCGGAGTGGTCATGGTTGTGCCCACTGTGGTCATGGCCGCTGTGGGCATGACGGTCCGTCCTGGGTTGCAGGCTGCAGACGTTCTCGTCGGCTTCCGAGTTCCAGTCGATCCCGACCGTGGCGTGTTCGATGCTGAATTGCTCTCGAAGCACCGCCTCGACGCGCTTGACCACGGCTCGCGCTTCCTCGTCCACATTGGGTCGCACGTGTAGCGTGGCCATGGTGCGACCGGAGGTGAGTTGCCACACGTGAACATGGCTGACAGCCGCTAGGCCGGGAACGGCGCTCATCAGGCCTTGTTCCACCTTCTCCGGCGAAGCGTCCTCCGGCGCGCCCTCCAGCAGGATATGGATAGACTTGGCCAGGAGCTTCCAGGCGCTGCGCAGGATCAGCGCCGCCACCAGAACCGACAGGATGGGATCAATGGGCGTCCACCCCGTGAGATAGATGATGACCGCAGCGAGGATTGCTCCCACCGAGCCCAACAGGTCGCCTATCACATGCAGGATGGCACCTTTCACGTTGACGTGCTCGGTATCGCCGCGTGTCATGATCCACAGCACGAGCAGGTTTATCAGCAATCCCAACACGGCGACGATCATCATGGGGCCAGCCAGGATCACCGGCGGCGCTTGCAGCCGCCCCCATGCTTCATAGACGATCCAGGCGACGATGGCGAAGAGCGTGACGGCGTTGATGAAGCCGGCAAGTACCTCGAAGCGTAGATAGCCAAAGGTGCGCTTGCTGTCTGCGGCGCGGCTGCCGAACCGGAACGCCATATAGGCCAAGGCCAGCGCCATCGCATCGGTCAGCATGTGGCCCGCATCGGCCAGCAGCGCCAGCGAGCCGGAAATCACGCCGCCCACCGCCTCCACGATCATGAAGGTGAAGATCAGCACGAAGGAAATGAGAATCTTGCGCTGGTTGGCGCTGGTCACAGTTGGCACATGGCTGTGGTCGTGACCATGGTCATGTGAGTGAGAGTGGGACATGGGAGCCTCGGGCAAGTTAAATTTTGACTACGCGAGGAAATATAACACATGAACACATGTTCATGTGAAGTGTTTTATTTAGCCATACCAGTGTTCGTGGCGGATGCGTTGCAACGCCGCGGCAAGACAGCCCTGTGTGCTGCCATTGCCGAGAAGAGGCCTATCCTCTCGGCCAGATCCGGTGCAGATCGTCCACGATCAGCGAATGATGGTGTCTGCCCTGATCTGCGTGCGTTCGCAAATGAGGGTGATCCGCCGGTAGGTTTGGATGGTCATGGGTCAGATCGGACGGGGCGCTGGCCGGCCACAGCCGAAGCGCCAGCGCCACGCCACTTCGATTTCGCCCAGGCCGAAGCGCGCCTTCACGAGGACCACCGTGTTCACGATCACCATCGAGCCCGCGGCCGAGACGGCCAGGCTGATCGCCAGCAGGCCCGCAGGCGCGGCCGAAACGAGGAAGCAGAGCATCGTTCCCACGAACAGGTTGTGAAAGCTGATGACGGTCAGCAGCGCGGCGGCCAGCATTGGGGAAATCACGCTTTCCAGGTCGTAGGCCTGCGGGACAGCGACAGCGTCTTCTAGTGAGAATGCCTGCAGCAGCGGCCACCCACTGCTGCGCGTAATGGTAGGTTTTGCGATCCGCTCGGCTACTCGTCGTTGTGGTCTTCAGCAATGTGGATGGCCATGTCCAGCAGCACCTGGCTCACGTGCTGGTCGGCCACCTCATAGAAAATCTGCTTGGCCTGGCGCGCACCCTTGACCAGCCGAGCTCCACGCAGCAGCCGCAGATGGTGGCTGACCAGTGATTGCGAGAGGTCGAGGGTCTCCGCGATGTCCCCCACCGAAGTAGACCCCTTCATGCAGCACAGCATGATTTTCAGCCGCGAAGGATCGCCCAGGAGGCGGAAGGTTTCGGCCAGGATGGTTACATCATTGTGCGACAAGGATGTCAGATCGGCGCTTGCGCCGTGAGGTGTGCTTGCTGGTTTGCGTGAAGTCATTTGTCAAAAATTCCTGCTCTCGAACGGCTGTTCATGCCCTTCAGGATCAACGAGGCTGCGGCAGAGCGATCATGCGCAGCTAGGGATCTGGGAAAGCTTGGCAACCAGAACCCGCCGCACCTCTGTCGCCAGCGCTTTCCCAAACCAGACAGTACACATAAAAAAATATGCTTGACCTTCCCACGATGGTAAACCCTAAGCTTCCCTCATGTCGAATCTCAACTACGGGAAATAAACCATGAGCATGCCAATAATGAGTGATGCTCGCGCCACAGCAGCTGCGATCAGCCTGCCCATCGAGGGCATGACCTGCGCGAGCTGCGTCGGCCGAGTCGAGGCCGCCCTGGCCAAGGTCGAGGGCGTGGACACTGTGTCCGTCAATCTGGCTACCGAGCGGGCGGACATCCGCCTGGCTGGTCCTGTTGATCGCATGGCGCTGATTCAGGCGGTGGAGAAAGTGGGCTACGAGGTGCCGGCCGGCGTCACTGAACTGGCGATCGAGGGCATGACCTGCGCATCCTGCGTAGGCCGCGTCGAGAAGGCGCTCAAAGCCATACCAAGCGTCACGGAGGCCACGGTGAATCTGGCGACCGAGCGCGCCACCGTGCGCGGCTTGGCTGCCGTGGAAGATCTGATCGCGGCCGTAGACAAGGTTGGCTACGAAGCCCGCCTGGTCGATACCGGCGCACAGGCCGAAGATGAAGCAGCAGAAAAGAAGGACGCCGAGCGGGCCGAACTCAAGCGTGACCTGACCCTGGCCGGTCTGCTGACATTGCCGGTATTCGTGCTCGAAATGGGCTCGCACATGATTCCCGGCATGCACGAGTGGGTCATGAACACCATCGGCATGCAGCAGAATTGGTATATCCAGTTCGTACTGACCCTGCTGGTGCTGGCCATTCCGGGCCGGCGCTTCTATGAGAAGGGCTTTCCGGCCCTCGTGCGCCTGGGCCCGGACATGAACTCGCTCGTCGCGGTCGGCACGATGGCCGCGTTCGGCTTTTCGATGGTCGCCACCTTCGCGCCCGGCCTGCTGCCAGCAGGCACGGTGAACGTCTATTACGAGGCGGCTGCCGTCATCGTGACGCTGATCCTGCTCGGTCGCTTCCTGGAGGCGCGCGCGAAGGGTCGTACCTCCGAGGCCATCCAGCGGCTGGTCAAGCTGCAGGCCAAGGAGGCCCATGTGTTGCGTGACGGCCGTATGGTGGATATTCCCATCAACGACGTAGCCCTTGGCGACATCGTGGAAGTGCGTCCCGGCGAGCGCGTGCCGGTCGATGGCGAAATCACCGAGGGCCGCAGCTTCGTCGATGAGTCGATGATCACCGGCGAACCGATCCCGGTCGAAAAGGCTGCTGGCAGCACGGTGGTCGGTGGCACCGTCAACCAGAAAGGCGCGCTGACGCTGCGCGCCACCGCCGTGGGCGGGCAGACCATGCTGGCGCAGATCATCCGCATGGTCGAGCAGGCCCAGGGCTCGAAGCTGCCGATTCAGGCCGTGGTGGACAAGGTGACGTTGTGGTTCGTTCCGGCAGTGATGCTGGTCGCCTTGCTGACCTTTCTGGTCTGGCTCGTGTTTGGCCCGTCGCCCGCCCTGACTTTCGCCTTGGTCAACGCCGTAGCCGTGCTCATCATCGCCTGCCCGTGCGCTATGGGCTTGGCGACGCCGACCTCGATCATGGTCGGCACCGGCCGCGGCGCCGAGATGGGCGTGCTGTTCCGCAAGGGCGAGGCCTTGCAACTGCTCAAGGATGCCAAGGTGGTGGCCGTGGACAAGACCGGCACCCTGACAGAGGGTCGCCCGGTGCTGACCGACCTGGAAATCGCTGAAGGCTTCAGCCGCGACCCAGTGCTGGCGAAGGTCGCTGCCGTAGAATCTCGCTCGGAGCACCCGATTGCGCGCGCGATCGTCGAATCTGCGACAGAAGGTGGCATCGCGCTGCCGACCATGACCGATTTTGATTCGGTCACGGGCATGGGCGTGCGCGCAACCGTGGACGGTTCCCGTGTCGAGGTTGGCGCCGACCGCTACATGCGTTCGCTGGGCCTGGACGTCGGTGTATTCGCAGGCACTGCCGAGCGTCTGGGCAACGAGGGCAAATCACCGTTGTACGCCGCGATCGATGGCCGCCTGGCCGCCATCATCGCCGTGGCCGATCCGATCAAGGCTAGCACGCCCGCCGCCATCGCCGCGCTGCATCAGCTTGGCCTGAAAGTGGCAATGATCACCGGCGACAACGCGCGTACCGCACAGGCGATTGCCAAGCAACTGGGCATCGACGAGGTGGTGGCCGAAGTCCTGCCTGAAGGCAAGGTGGATGCGGTGCGCCGGCTGAAAGCCAGCCACGGCCAGATTGCTTACGTGGGTGACGGCATCAACGACGCCCCGGCGCTGGCCGAGGCCGACGTGGGCCTGGCAATCGGCACCGGCACTGACGTGGCAGTCGAGTCAGCCGACGTGGTGTTGATGTCCGGCGACCTGCGAGGCGTGCCCAACGCCATCGCGCTGTCGAAGGCTACGCTGGGCAATATCCGCCAAAACCTATTCTGGGCGTTTGGCTACAACACCGCGCTGATTCCGGTGGCCGCCGGGGCGCTGTACCCAGCATATGGGGTGTTGCTCTCGCCGATCTTCGCCGCCGGCGCGATGGCACTCTCCAGCGTGTTCGTGCTGGGCAACGCGCTACGCCTGCGCGGCTTTCGGCCGCCGCTGGCGGCGGATACCACTCATTGAGAAAGGGGAGGAAGACCATGAACATCGGTGAAGCATCCAAAGCATCCAAGGTCTCGGCCAAGATGATCCGCTACTACGAGCAGATCGGCCTGATTCCGCCAGCGGATCGTACCGAATCTGGCTATCGCACCTACACCCAGGCCGATATCCACCGGCTGCATTTCATCCGCCGCGCGCGCGATCTCGGCTTCTCGGTGGCCGAGATCACGAATCTGCTGGGCCTGTGGAACGACAAGTCGCGCCAGAGTGCCGACGTCAAGCGCCTGGCCCAACAGCACATCGCCGAACTGGACCGACGCATCGAGAGCATGCTGCAGATGACAGAAACGCTCAAGGCGTTGATTCATTGTTGCGCGGGTGATGAACGACCAGACTGCCCGATCCTTCAGACGCTGGAGCAACCCGACACCAGTGAAGACGAACCTGAAGAGCGCACTGGTGCCGTACCGCGCCGCTCGCACGGCACCAGAACAGCGAAACGCTCGCGCTGACGACCAGGAGAGACATGCCCAAAATCACTGTTCTTCCCCACTCAGAACTGGCACCTGAAGGCGCGGTGCTGAACGTGCCAGCAGGCACCTCGATTTGTGAGGCCCTGCTGGACAATGGCATCGAGATCGAGCATGCCTGCGACATGAGTTGCGCATGCACCACCTGCCATTGCATCGTGCGCAAGGGGTTCGACTCTCTAAACGAAGTCGAGGAGTGCGAGGACGACCTGCTCGACAGGGCCTGGGGACTGGAGGCGCAGTCGCGCCTGAGCTGCCAGGCCATCGTGTCGACAGAGGATCTGACCGTCGAAATCCCCAAGTACACGATTAACCACGCCAAGGAGAACCACTAGGGCCTGGCGTGCCGCCGCAGACACGCCGGCCTGTGGCCGGATTGTCCTGGCAGGTGGAGAACAGCCTGACGACCTACCCATGAGCCAGGCGCCTACACACTCTTGCGCCAGGGCGGGTTAGGGTAGAGAGGTAGTCTGAAGTCTTTTGCTCACGGTCGGCTCCGCCGACCTCCCTTAAGGAAGACCCCACAGGAGAAGTCCAGCATGTCTGCGCTCAAGCACGCCAAGCTCTACCGCATGGTCATGCCCGACCATACCTGCCCCTATGGGCTGAAGTCGCTCGATCTGCTCAAACGCAAGGGCTACAAGGTCGAGGACAAGCACTTGGCGAGCCGCGAGCAGACGGATGCGTTCAAGCAGGAACATGGAGTCGAAACCACGCCGCAGACGTTCATCGATGGGCGGCGCATAGGGGGCTACGACGAATTGCGTAAATTCTTCGACATGCCCGTGAAGGACAAGAACGCTGTGACCTATACCCCCGTGGTCGCGCTGTTCCTCATGGCCGCCGCGCTGGCGCTCGGGGCGAGTTGGGCCGCCTTCGGCCAGCTACCGGGCATTCAGACCGCAGAGTGGTTCGTGGCCTTTGCCATGTGCTTGCTGGCGTTGCAGAAACTCAAGAACGTGGACAGTTTCGCGACGATGTTCCTCAACTATGACCTGTTGGCCAAGCGCTGGGTGCGGTATGGCTATCTCTACCCGTTCGCAGAGGGTACCGCTGGCGTGTTGATGGTCGCGGGAGTGGGTATGTGGCTGTCGATTCCGCTGGCACTGTTCATCGGCACCGTCGGGGCCGTGTCGGTCTTCAAGGCGGTTTATGTCGATCGCCGGGAACTCAAGTGCGCCTGCGTGGGCGGGGACAGCAATGTACCGCTGGGCTTCGTATCCCTGACAGAGAACCTGATGATGGTGGCGATGGCCCTTTGGATGTGGGTCAAGGTCGCCTATTTCGGGATGCACTGAGCAACAACATGGCGCGTGCGCCAGCATCGCGGCCAACCTGCGTTCAGGTCGACCGCGATCGGATGTTACTGCGCGCGCGGCGGGAAACCAGCCTCGCGCAGGGCTGCGACGATCTGCCCTTCGGATGCCGACGTTTGCACCTCGACCCGGCGGGATGGCGGATCAGTGACGACACTGGCGTTGGGGTCGATCATCTGAATCGTCTTCGTCACGGTGCGGGCGCATCCACCGCAGGTCATGTCATCGAGATGGAATTGCATGGAAAACTCCTTTCGGGTTGGGGTGCTTGGCAGTTTGGTCCTTGCCACGGTTGGAAGGTCAAGTGGTAGTTGCATCGACGGGACGCAGCGGCTGCCAAGTTCCCTCACGCTGTCACTGACGCGCAACCTTATTGATTCGCGCCGATGGCATTTGCAACGAAGCCAAGCAGCACACCGTCATCAAGCCGGCTCCGATCCCTTATCAAGCTCCAGATCAGAGGCAGGAGGTCTTTTTTGATAAAATATATGAACATATGTATTATTGTTCAATCGAATCAATGGCCTTTTGCCCTGCCCTGAAGGGGAGCACCTGCTACTTCATCCACTGAGCACACTTCGGCATCAATGCGCCGTGGCCAATTGAATTGACCAAGATTGCTGAAGGACGCAACCATGGAACTTCGTCACCTGCGCTGCTTTGTGGCGGTCGCCGAAGAACTGCACTTCACACGAGCTGCCGAGCGCTTGCATATCGAACAATCCCCCCTGTCTCGAACGATCAAAGAGCTTGAGGATGAGCTAGGGGTAATACTTTTTGACCGAAACCGTCGAGGCACTGTGCTGACCCCCGCTGGAGCCGTGTTCTTGCAGGACGTCCGCAGACTGTTCACTGTTTTGGAGCATGCACGGGAGAACGTCCAGGCGGTCGCGGCGGGTCTGCGAGGGAGCCTGCGCATCGCTGTCTCCGATGGTGCAATCGATCCCAGGTTATCGGCGTTTCTGGCTCGTTGTCGCGCAGAAGAGCCGGAGGTCGAGATACGCCTATCCGAAGTACCTCTGGCCGAGCAACTGCGTGGTTTGCGATCAGGCGACTTCATGGCCGGATTCGCGCACACTGCCAACGTCGGTTACGGCATCGTCGCCGAACCGATCTGGCAAGACCCGCTGGTTATCGCGCTCCCCGCCCGCCACGAACTACTCGCTCACAAGAAGGTTCCGCTCCATACCCTCGGGGGGCATCCGCTCATCATGTGCGATCCCCAGGCGTGCGAAGGTTGCTGCCTCGAACTGGCTCGACTTCTTCGGCAACTGGAGCATGAACCGAACATCGTTGAGCACGCGTCCTCACTAGACATGATGCTCACCTTGGTCGGTGCAGGCTACGGCATCGGCTTCACGACGACGACCAGGATTACTGCTTACCAGCGCTCTGACGTTGTAATCCGCCCTCTGGCAGTGGAATCAGCGGTCATCACCACCTACTTGCTGTGGCCCGAAAACACCCGTTTGTCGGTTCCACTGGAGCAGTTCATTGCTCGGCTACGCGACCGATTGAGCGACTAAGGAAACTCTGAAAAAGACTTTCTGATTTGGCAAAATACCGCGACCCCACCCACCGAGTTTCCCGATGAAGCAGATGACCTTCGCCGACGCCGAGTACGCTGGCAAGCGCAAGCAAACCCGCAAGGAGTTGTTCCTGATCGAGATGGATCGGGTGGTGCCGTGGAAGGGCTTGATTGCTTTGATCGAGCCACATTATCCGAAGGGTGAAGGTGGCCGTCCGGCCTACCCGTTGATGGCGATGCTGCGTGTGCATCTGCTGCAGAACTGGTTCGGCTACAGCGATCCAGCGATGGAGGAAGCGCTGTACGAAACCACGATCCTGCGCCAGTTTGCCGGGCTGAACCTGGAGCGCATCCCCGACGAAACCACCATTCTCAACTTCCGCCGCTTGCTGGAGAAACACGAGCTGGCGGCCGGCATCCTCGCTGTCATCAATGGCTATCTGGGCGACCGCGGCCTGTCGCTGCGCCAGGGCACCATCGTCGATGCAACGCTGATCAATGCGCCCAGTTCGACCAAGAACAAGGACGGCAAGCGCGACCCGGAAATGCACCAGACCAAGAAGGGAAACCAGTATTATTTTGGCATGAAGGCCCACATCGGCGCCGATGACGAATCGGGTCTGGTGCACAGCGTAGTGGGCACGGCGGCCAATGTGGCGGATGTCACCCAGGTGGACAAATTGCTGCATGGCGACGAAAACGTGGTCTGCGCCGATGCAGGCTACACCGGTGTCGAAAAGCGGCCCGAGCATGAAGGACGTGAAGTTATCTGGCAGGTGGCGGCACGCCGCAGCACCTACAAAAAACTCGATAAGCGCAGCGTGCTGTACAAAGCCAAGCGCAAGATTGAAAAGGCCAAGGCTCAGGTGCGCGCCAAGGTCGAGCATCCGTTCCGGGTAATCAAGCGCCAGTTCGGTTACACCAAGGTGCGCTTTCGCGGCTTGGCCAAAAACACGGCGCAACTGGTGACACTGTTCGCTCTGTCGAACCTGTGGATGGCGCGCCGACATTTACTGGCGAATGCAGGAGAGGTGCGCCTGTAATGTGGAAAATGGCTGCCGCGAGGTGCTCGCGGCGGCTAAAAACACAGAAATAAGCGGGTGATCTGAGCGTTTTTGATCGATTTGCCGCTTTTAAAATCGGCAGGGGCTGAAGTCAGCCAGAAATACACAACTACTTCAGACCATCCCTAACGAAGCTGGCCAAAGAAGGCAAGGCTCAAGAGCCGTTGCCAGAACCAAGGTTGTCCTCTGTTGCAGTCATCAATTCAGCCGAACTTATCCTGAGCGCCACGGCAATTTTCAGTATCAGAGCCAACGTGGCCATGTGCTGCCCGCGCTCAATCTTGCCCATGTGAGAACGTTCGATCCCGGCCAGTGCAGCCAGTTCTTCCTGAGAGATTCCTTGCGCCTTGCGGGCGGCACGCACTGCCTCCCCGAAGGCCTGTGCTGGCTCGGCTTCAAATGTGGTTGTACCTGGGGGACGGCCTCGTTGAACTATACGCTTCTGCATTGACAGAAGCGTCGGGCAGCCATGAGAATTTAACCACGTTAAATTTAACTCATTGCTATCATATTGGGTTGCTTTTTTGCGGCCAGATAGCTTCGCGGGGCTCTCATGCACCACGCCACCAGCCGATCTTTCAAACTCGCTATAGCGCCCGGCGTACCATCCTCTCGGCTATCAACGCTTCTTGCCCTTCAGCGTGCAGAGGAACCGGATATCGCCATCACGTTCTTCGAGGTCGCAGGCGACGACCTAGCTGTCGGCCTTCAAGAAGGTCGCTACGACGCTGGGATGTCACTTCAAGATACGAGCGCCCCGAGCCTGAGCAGCCAGCCCTTATGGTGTGAAAACATGGCCGTTGCTGTACCGCCACGGTTCCCCTTACCGAACCAGGCGATGCTCACGGTTGCTGAGTTGTTGAGCTATCCCGTTTTTCGCTGGCAGGCAGAGGCCTGCCCCCTGCTGGATCAACGGCTGTCTTCCTTGGCGCCGCCGGTGGATCAGCAGAGCATTCAGCACGTCACTTCGTTCAAGCTGTTGGCCCTATGGGTCGCGGCTGGCTATGGTCTTGGCATCTCTGCGCAACCGCGCATCGAGCGCGCCCATGAGTGGAGGATTACGATGAGGCTGCCCTCGGATGGCCCCTACGAAATCGTGACCCACCTGCAGCGCCCCCACCGGCCAACCAATGCTGTTACGGAGCGGTTCGCGCGCAGAGCGCTGCAGGTTGCCAGGGCCGGCGCACGGTAATGACAACCTATGGCCGGGGCCACTTCCCGGCCATAGGTTGCAGCGTGCAGGTTAGGCTTCCTCAAGAACCACCGCACTATCCATCAGCCGACGAACGCTCTGCCGCACGTCCTCGGGGATCGGCTGTGGGATGACCGTCTCAGGGGCATCCGCATGCTCCTGACCGTTCGTGATGATCCGGATGATTTTGGCCAGATTGGTCGGCGTGACGGTATCGATGGCCGTCCGATCGCCCAATTCCGGATGCGGCCGGGTCAACATGCGGTACAGATCCCACGAATCCGCGTCCGGACACCGCTTCATGAGGGTTTGGGCCAGCTTTTGCTTGAGTGGCACCAATTGCCAATCGGGAACGCGTTGTCCCCGGTTGCCCAAACCGATGGACAGCAATTTGCCGGCTTTCAGTTCGCGGTTGATCTGGTCTTTGGACTTCCCGGCCAACTTGCCGAACAACTGAACCGGCATGTTGCACGGCAATTCGTAGATCTCGAGCATTTCCTCGCGCTCACGCTGGATCGCGGACACTTCCGGCTCCGGAACTGGCTCAGGGGGCGGCGGCACCTGTGACAGCCGCTGAAAGGTGCCTCCCGAGGCGTTTGCCGTCACGACGATGGGAGTTGCCGCTACCGGTGGGATGGTGCCAATAAAAGACGCTTCCTCGGCAGAAACGGTATTTTCCGCCTCTACCATCGTTGGCACCCCATCGATACGGATGGTGAGATGCACGCTGGCGGCCTCCACCTGGCCCTGCTCCAGCAGGTCGAGGCGATCGGCCCAATCCTGCATCATCCTGCGGCGCGGCTCCACGTGTTTGGCGTGGTTATAGGCTGAGCTCACCTTGTTCGGGTCCGAGTGCGAGAGTTGCGCGTCCACCCAAATCTTGGGGTAGCCGATTTCATTGAGCGCCGTCGAGAGGGTTCCACGAATACCGTGGCCGGTCAGTTGATCGTCGTAGCCCATGCGCTTCAAAGCCTGATTGAGCGTGTTCTCACTGATGCGCTTCTTGAGGTCGCTGCGATGCGTCAGCAGGTATCGCTGGGCTGGCCGCATTTCTCCCAAGAGGTGGCGTACGATCTCGACGGCCTGGATGGACAGCGGCACGATATAAGGCGGGATGTCTTGCGCACGCTTGCCAGCCTTGCGCATCTCGTCCAGAAGTTGCTTGACGCTCTCTGGCGGGATGATCCACAGACCCCGGTCGAGGTCGAACTGGTCCGGGGTCGCCAGCCGCAGCTCGCCAGTGCGCACTCCGGTCAAAAACAACAGCCGAATGCCGAGCTGGGTCTGCCAACCACGAGTGTTGTAATGCCTGAGCTTCTGGAGAAACGCGGGAAGCTGGGGCAGAAGCAGGTACGGGTTGTGGTTCACCGGAGGTTTAGGCTCGGCTACGACATCAAGATCCGAGGCCGGATTGATCTCCAGTCCCTCAACGATCACCAGAGCGTAGCGGAACATCTGCCGGAACCAGGTACGAATTTTTTCGGCGGTGGTGTAAGCCTTGCGTCCCTCAACCCTTGCCAGCACACCCAGCAGTTGGGGACGACGGATATCGTAGATCGACATCCTCCCGAGGGTGGGCAGCACATCGTTGTCGAAGATACGGAGTATCTGGGACATCGTGCTTTGCCGGCCTTCCTTGAGCTCCTTGCGGCGATGCTCGACCCAGGCGTCGAAAACCGCCTTGAAGGTGTATTCGGACGCCAGCTTGATCGCGTGCCGCTTCTGCTTACGGTCGGTGTGAGGATTGATGCCCTTGGCCAGGAGCGCCCGGGCCTCGTCACGCAATGCGCGTGCTTCGCGCAGGCCGATCTCAGGGTAGTTGCCCAGCGAGATGCGCTTTTGTTTGCCGAGCCAGTAGTAGCGCAGGTGCCACGACTTGCCGCCAGTGGGAGCGACGACCAGGCCGAGGCCATCGGTGTCGGGGAGGTTGTAGGCTTTGTCAGCGGCCTTGGCTTGCCGCACAGTCAGATCAGAGAGAGTCATCTTTGAGCTCCTAAGTTAAGAACTTAGACTCAATGCTCGTCACGACTCCCGCCCAACCCCAGCAACAATCCGGAACCGGCACCACCCGCATTCTTTGGCCTCAATTTTGGCCTCAAAAACGCTGGCTGTCAGTGGATTTCCATGGCTTTTGCTGGAATGAAAAAAGGGCCTTTCGGCCCTCTTTTCAACGACTTACAGACGTCAGTGGAAGTCTGTAGATCATAAATTGGAGCGGGAAAAGAGATTCGAACTCTCGACCCTCGCCTTGGCAAGGCGATGCTCTACCACTGAGCTATTCCCGCAACGCAAACAATACAGCGATATTTCATAAAGTGAGTGGCGTCCCATAAGGGGTTCGAACCCTTGTTACCGCCGTGAAAGGGCGGTGTCCTAGACCACTAGACGAATGGGACGTGCTGGAGCGGGAAAAGAGATTCGAACTCTCGACCCTCGCCTTGGCAAGGCGATGCTCTACCACTGAGCTATTCCCGCTTAACAAGCTATCACTCTACAAACTACTCACCATCGGAATGGCGTCCCATAAGGGGTTCGAACCCTTGTTACCGCCGTGAAAGGGCGGTGTCCTAGACCACTAGACGAATGGGACGTACTGGAGCGGGAAAAGAGATTCGAACTCTCGACCCTCGCCTTGGCAAGGCGATGCTCTACCACTGAGCTATTCCCGCAATTCCGATACCTTAACGATTTAAGTGGCGTCCCATAAGGGGTTCGAACCCTTGTTACCGCCGTGAAAGGGCGGTGTCCTAGACCACTAGACGAATGGGACGTTTCATTGCCTCGTCGAGGTGGCGCGTATGTTACCCAGACCTCATCTAGCTGTCAAGCACTCTGATATAGAAACGTTTATTGCCCCCTTGTTTGCATGGCTTTGCATGGCAACACCCAGGTGCCGCCTGCAGAATACGCCCCTACTCTAGCGATGCGTCTAGGCGATGCGCAAACTTAGTGCCAGAGCACGCCTTTTAGCAAAACCCCGCGTAACCTCTCTCCCAATCGGGCGGGGATACAAGCGGGAACCGCGCAGCGGTTCTAATCAGCTGTAGCCTGACTCTGCACATACTCTCTCAGTGTTTCGATAGTTGCCCCACCGGCACTACAGGCAAAGTAGGAGCGCGACCAGAGCGCTGCACGTTTGCTTTGCCGAGGTAGGTGGGTATTAAGTATTCGTATCCGGCGTGATGAAACCGATTTCAGGTTGTTCACCAACACCATGCGCCACCCAGACGGGCTGATTGAGAGCGCTCACGACCCACGCAGCAACGGCGGTGCCGCTAGCGTATAAAGCCCACTGGCGAATTTGGCGAGTTTCGCACATGCTGAACTTGGGCAGGCAGCCTATTGTCATTAGCCATAAGAAGGCCTAATGGTGATAGGCTAGTCTGCCAAGTAAGCCTCTGATTAACGGTAAC
This sequence comes from Halomonas sp. Ps84H-12, assembly GCF_024124725.1. NCBI lineage: Bacteria > Pseudomonadati > Pseudomonadota > Gammaproteobacteria > Oceanospirillales > Halomonadaceae > Halomonas > Halomonas sp. Ps84H-12. The sequence continues at coordinate 97,562 of NZ_JAMXSJ010000001.1, forward strand.
CAGAGGGAGAGGAGATTCCCATGGCGAAAATTGAAAAATCCCCCGACGAGTGGCGCAAGCAGCTTACTCCCGAGCAGTACCGGGTTACCCGGGAGAAAGGCACCGAACGGCCGTTTACCGGTGACTACCAAGTGAGCGATGCCCAAGGTATCTATCACTGCGTTTGCTGCCACGCGCCATTGTTCGAGAATGAGCATAAGTTCGATGCGGGCTGCGGCTGGCCCAGCTTTGATCGCCCGTTGGGGGCTCGTTGTGTCGAGGAGCACCGCGATACGTCCCACGGCATGATTCGCACCGAAGTGGTCTGCTCGCACTGCAACGCTCATCTGGGCCACGTCTTTCCCGATGGACCTCCTGACACCACCGGTTTGCGCTACTGTATCAACTCGGTCTCGTTAGAGTTTCACCCTGACGAGTAACCACCGAAAGGAAGCACGGCAAGGCGGGCACCATCTGCTAGAATGGTCGCCCGCTTTTTTATGCTTGTATTTTTGTGCTTGTAGGAGAAACCCATGCTCGGCTGGTTCCCCGGACATATGAATAAGGCCCGCCGCCAGATCAAGGACGCGCTGCCAGAAATCGATGTGGTCATCGAGGTGCTCGATGCGCGCCTGCCCTACTCCAGCGCAAATCCCATGCTGGCCGAGCTGACCCGCCATAAGCCGGTGCTGAAAATTCTTTCCCGCGCCGACTTGGCCGACCCCGTTCGTACCGACGAGTGGGTGGCCTTTTTTGACGCCCAGGCAGACACTCGCGCCCTGGCGATTACCACCACCAATACCCGCGAGCTTAAGAAGATCCCCAAGCTCTGCCACGAACTGGCGGGAGCGGTGCGTGCCGACCGCGACGTGCGCGTGATGGTGATGGGCATCCCTAACGTAGGCAAATCGACGCTGATTAACGGCCTAGCCGGGCGCAAAATTGCCAAAACCGGCAACGAGCCGGCGGTCACCAAGCGCCAGCAAAAAGTACGCATTGATGGTCGAGTAGCGCTCATCGACACCCCTGGGGTGCTCTGGCCCAAAATCGAAGACCAAGCCAGCGCCTACCGCTTGGCGGCCAGCGGCGCGATTCGCGATACCGCCATTGAGTATACCGACGTGGCCATTGTTGCCAGCGCGGAGCTTGCCAAACGCTACCCCGCCGAGCTAACCGCCCGCTATAAGCTAAAAGCGCTGCCCACCTACGAAGCCCCCGTGGTGGAGGAAGTCGACGCCGACGGCCCGAAAAAGCCTGATTTTCTTGCTATTGCCGGGTTTGACGGCCACGCCATTCTCAAAGAAATCGCCGGAAAGCGCGGCGGCCTGCGCCCTGGCGGCGAAGTAGACCTGCACCGCGGCGCGGAAGTACTGCTGCATGAGTTACGCGATGGCAGGCTTGGCCGCGTCACGCTGGAAACCCCGGCAGATATTCCGCCGCCGCCAGCGCAAAACGACCAAGACAGCCCGGCCTCATCCGACGCATAATGAGCCACACGTCAAACACTTCCACGGCACTGGACACTTTTGGATAACGCACCCCATGGACACCCCGCAGCCTAGAGAATCACACACGCTGAAAAAATCACACAAACTGCACAACGTTTGCTACGACATTCGCGGCCCGGTACTCGACCACGCCAAGCGCCTGGAAGAGGAAGGCCAGCGAATCTTGAAGCTCAACATTGGCAACCCGGCACCGTTTGGCTTCGAAGCGCCGGAAGAGATTTTGCAGGACGTGATGCGCAACCTGCCCACCGCCCAGGGCTACTGTGATTCCAAAGGCCTCTACTCCGCCCGCAAGGCGATTATGCAGGAGTGCCAACGTAAGCAGATTCCTGGGGTGGGTATCGAAGATATCTATATTGGTAATGGCGTTTCTGAGCTAATCGTCATGGCCATGCAGGCGCTGTTGAACGATGGCGACGAAGTGCTGATCCCCGCGCCGGATTACCCGCTCTGGACAGCAGCCGCCCACCTTTCCGGCGGCCACGGCGTGCATTATCTGTGCGACGAGCAAGCCGACTGGGCACCGGATATCGCCGATATTCGCGCAAAAGTCACCAGCCGCACCCGCGCCATTGTGATTATCAACCCCAATAACCCCACCGGTGCGGTCTACCCGCCGGAAGTGGTGCGGGAAGTGTTGGATATTGCCCAAGAGCACAATCTGGTGGTGTTCTCCGATGAGATCTACGACAAGATTCTCTATGACGGCGTTGAGCACACCTCTACCGGCGCGCTGGCCGATGATGACCAGCTGGTGATCACCATGAACGGGCTGTCTAAAAGCTACCGCTGCGCGGGCTTTCGCTCTGGCTGGATGAGCATTTCCGGCACATTGGCCAAACAGCGGGCGCAGGACTTCATTCAAGGCCTTACTATGCTGGCCTCAATGCGGCTATGCGCCAACGTTCCTGCCCAGCACGCCATTCAAACGGCGCTAGGCGGTTATCAGTCGATCAACGATTTAATTCTGCCAGGCGGGCGTTTGCTGGCCCAGCGCGACATTACCGTTGAGAAGCTCAACGCAATTCCTGGGGTCTCCTGTGTAACGCCCAAAGGCGCTCTCTACGCCTTCCCACGTTTAGACCCCAAAGTATTCAACATCAAAGATGACCAACAGCTGGTGCTGGATCTGCTGTTGCAGGAAAAAATACTTCTGGTACAGGGCACCGCCTTTAACTGGCCAGAACCCGATCACGTGCGCATTGTCACGCTGCCCTGGGCCGACCAGCTCGGTGACGCGCTTGACCGCTTTGCCAATTTCTTGTCTCGCTATCGCCAGTAGTTATCGACATCAGTGATAGGCACACAACCAGCGACTTGAAACTGATATGAAAAGCACGTATCTAAGCCATCATTCTATTAACACTTGTTATGACCTTGAGGGAGATCTTAACCCATGATGCGAATCGTGCTGTTTTTAGCCACTAACTTAGCGGTGTTGCTGGTCGCCAGCATTACCCTGCGCCTGTTTGGCGTTGAGAGCTATCTCAACAGCCAAGGCATTAACTTCACCAGCCTACTGATCTTCTGCTTTGTGTTTGGTATGGCAGGCTCACTGGTCTCGCTGTTTATCTCCAAATGGATGGCGAAGCGCTCAACCGGCACGGTGGTTATCGAAACCCCGTCGAACGCCACCGAACAGTGGCTGGTAGACACCGTGGCCGAGCTTTCCCGCGAAGCGGGCATTAAGACGCCGGAAGTGGGCATTTTCCCCGCCCAGCAGTCCAACGCCTTTGCCACCGGCTGGAATAAAAACGATGCCCTGGTAGCGGTATCGGCGGGCTTGCTCAACCGCATGCGTCCTGAAGAAGTTCGCGCGGTGCTGGCGCACGAAATTGGCCACGTGGCTAACGGCGACATGGTGACGTTGGCGCTGATTCAGGGCGTGGTGAATACCTTCGTGATGTTCTTCGCCCGCATTGTCGCCCACTTGGTCGATAGCTTCCTGAAAAGCCGCAGCGACGGCGAAGGTGGCCTGGGCTTTATGGGCTATTTTGCAGTGGTGATGGTGGCAGAAATCGTCTTTGGCATCGTCGCTTCCGCGATTGTGGCTTGGTTCTCTCGCTACCGCGAGTACCGGGCTGATGAAGCGGGTGCCCGCTTGGCAGGCACCGGTGCGATGGTCAACGCCCTGGCACGTTTGAAGGCCGAAACCGAGATGCCCGACCAAATGCCGGACACCCTGCGTGCGATGGCCATCACCAAAGGCCAGACCCGCTCGCTGGTCGAGCAGCTGTTCGCCAGCCACCCGCCGCTGGATGACCGTATTCGCGCCCTAAAAGAAGCCGCTTACCGTCAGTAAGCTGTGAACGCTCAATAAGATACGCCAAGGCCCGCCAATGCGGGCCTTGTGCGTTTAGGTAAACCAATAATGCGTGTTAGCCGCAGCGCACCTGAAAGCCTGCCGCCTGAAGCGACGGCTGCAATGACACAGCGTCGTTTTCCAGAAAGACGGTGAGCGTGGCGAACTCGCGGCGCAGCGGGTAGTTGGCGCGGCAGCTATCAAAGCCCTTGGCAATCCCCTGGTGCGTCACCTGACGCTGCAAGGCATCGTGGTCGTGGCGCACGTCATACACGGCCCGAACACACAGCCGAAGTGCCTCTTCCACCGGCAGTGCGCTCTGCAACGTTAGCGTGGCCAGGGCTGGCGGCGGGCAGAGCTCGCTAAACGGCATACCGCTGGGCTGGTTTAACTGCGCTGCCAACGCTTGCTGAATCATCCAGGTGCCGCGCAGCTTGCCATCCAGACTATGTCCGGCAATATGTGGCGTTGCTAAAGCGACCAAATCACGCAGCCCTGCATCAATGTCCGGCTCGTCTTCCCAAACGTCTAACACGGCGGTGATATCACCCTTCCCTGCCAAACGACTGCGCAGCGCTAGGCCATCAATGCAGTCGCCACGCCCAGCGTTTAGCAGCAGCGTACCAGGGGCCAGCTCGTTGATGCGTTGGGCGTTCAGCAGTTGGTAGGTGGCGTGAGGGCCAGCCTTCACCAGCGGGGTGTGCAGGCAAATCACGTCGCACTCATCAATCAGTTTATCGAGTGACACAAAGCCGCTTGCGCCCTCTTGTTCCGCCCTGGGAGGGTCACACACCCGTACCGCAACGCCGAGCGCCTGTAGGCGACGCTGCAAACGGCTACCCACATTGCCTGCCCCAACAATCCCCACGGTTCGCTCCAGCAGCGGCCACCCTTCTCGCTCGCTCACCGTCAGCAGGCTGCTAAGCACATAATCGACCACCGCCTCCGCATTGCACCCCGGCGCGCTGGCAAAGCCAATATTGCGCTCTTTGAGATAATCGAGATCAATGTGGTCGGTGCCAATGGTGCAGGTGCCCACAAAGCGCACCGGGCTATCGGTAAGTAACGCGCGATTCACTTGAGTGATGGAGCGCACGATCAGCGCATCGGCATTTTGCAGGTCAGCCGCTCGGATCTCGCGGCCCGGCAAGCGGTGCAACGTACCCACGCCCCCAAAACAGGCGTCGGCGGCGGGGATATTAGCGTCGATAACAAGTTTCATAGGCGTTTTGGTATCCGGGCTTTACAATACGCCCGCAATGGCTTGCTGTGCAGGCATGATCAAGAAGTCGTTAAGGAGATGGGTGTGATCGTACGCTGGGAAACCGACCATGACTATGTGTTGGTGCATATTCACCAGGATATGTTCGGCGACTGGATTTTCAGCCGCGCCTGGGGACAAATAGGCACCCAGTTTGGCGGATTGAAGCACCAGTTAGCGGATAGCCTGGAGCAAGCACAGATGTGGCTGGAGGATGAAGCAACGATTCAATCCTCCCGCGGATTCCGCAAGGTGCTGGAAGCCGCCGACCACACACCGGCAGGCCAGGAAGCGATGCGCCAGCTGTCGCTATTAGACGCACTCTGACGCATCACCTGTTAGCCAGATTCGCCCGTTTCGTTAACCTAAGAAGCGCCGTCCATTGCGCTGATGCACCCCCACGGGGGGCGCTTGTTCCGGCGGCGTGGTGAGCGCGGCAAGTGCCGCCTCATCCAACCAGCCCCGCTCGTTCAACCAGTGGCTTAAACGCGCCACATCGAAGCCGCGATCCAGCTCAACGCCGTTGGCATCCACCAACACCGGAATCCGCGTGCCGTATTGCTCCACCAGTGCGTCGTCGTCGCTGATCTCGATGTGATGCAGCCTCACCTCTTGGTTGGCCAGAGTGGCCACCAGCGCCTCTAGCTGGGCGCACAAATGGCACCCCAGCGTCGTATAAATCGATAGTTCAATCATCGCCCTTGCTCTTTATCGGCTCAGGAGGAGTGGATCATGACGAGTGGTGCAGCAAAAACACGTGATGCAGATTGGTGCGCCGCTGGAAATCTGGATCGAAGGTGCGCGTGGTGATCTCCTCTACCGCGTAGCGCTCGCTCAGCGCTTCATCCAGCTTAAAGCGCCGCTGGTTGTTGGAGAACACCAGCGTACCGCCAGGGGCCAGGCGTGCCATGGCCAGTTCCACTAAGCGCGGGTGGTCGCGCTGCACATCCAGCGTGTCGCGCATCTTCTTCGAGTTTGAGAAGGTCGGCGGGTCCATAAAGATCAGATCAAACTGCGCGTTGGCGGTTTCCAGCCAGCGGAAGCAGTCATCACGCACCACACGGTGCAGCCTTGGGTCGAGCTTGTTGAGCGCAAAGTTGTCCCGCGCCCACTCCAGGTAGGTGTTGGACATATCCACGCTAACGCTATCGCTGGCCCCGCCCAGCGCGGCTTGCACAGTGGCCGTCGCGGTATAGCAGAACAGGTTGAGAAAGCGCTTACCGCTGGCCATCTCGCCGAGCATCCGACGTACCGGACGGTGGTCCAGAAACAGGCCAGTATCCAGATAATCGCGCAGGTTGACCCATAGCCGAGCGCTGCCCTCCTGCACTTCAAAACGCTCGCCGCTGGCTTCGCGCTTTTGGTACTGGGCCGCACCGGCTTGCCGCTCGCGGCGTTTGACATAAATCTTACTAGGGTCGACACCCAACGCCTCGGGCAGCACTTCCAGGGCATCGAACAGCCGTTTTTGCGCCTGCGCCGGGTTAATAGAGCTGGGCGCGGCGTACTCCTGCACATGCACGCGGTCGCCGTAACGATCTACCGCCAGCGCGTACTCCGGCATATCGGCATCGTAAATGCGGTAGCAGGTCTCACCGCTCTGCTTCAGCCACTTTTTCAGGCGTTTCTGGTTTTTCGCTAGACGATTGGCAAACATCTGCGCATTTTCCGACACCGCCGGTTTTGCAGTGCTGCTTGCCTGGGGCGCCACGCCCGCTTCTGACGGCTCACCGCTTTGCTGAGGCGCAGGACGAACACTGCCAATCTCCATTAACAGCAGTTTGGCATCCAGCGCGCCGTTTTTTAGCGCGTACTGTTTATGGGCACGCAGGCCTAAGCGGTGGCCAAGATCCGGGTTGCCAGTAAACATCGCTAGCGTCCAACCGGGGAACAGCGCCTTAGCTTTTTCACCGAGCTGGGCGTAAAGCTGCACCAGCTCAGGCAGCTCGCCCAAGCGCTCGCCGTAGGGCGGATTGGTGATCAATAGCCCCTGCTCGGCGGTCAGGGTCTCTGGCCGGGTTAGTTGAGCAAGGCTCTGGCCGTGGAGCGTTATCAGCGCAGGAATGCCCGCCCGCATGGCGTTAGATTTCGCGGCGGTCAGCGCTGCCGGGCTTTGATCAAAGCCCATCAGTTCCGTTTTGCAGCGTTTGCGGCCAATCGAGGCGCGTGCTTCAGCTTCGCGTTTTAATTCACTCCATACGGCCTCTTGATGGCCTGCCCAGCCGTGAAAGCCAAACCGCTCGCGGTTCAGGTTAGGGGCTTGGTCAGCTGCCATCAGCGCCGCCTCAATCAGCAGCGTACCCGCACCGCACAGCGGGTCAATCAGTGGCTCCCCCGCTTTGGCCCGCTCTGGCCAGCCGGCCCGCACCAGCAGTGCTGCCGCTAGGTTCTCTTTAAGCGGCGCGTGGCCCACATCGCGGCGGTAGCCACGGCGGTGCAGGCTCTCGCCAGAGAGATCGATCCCTAGGCTCAGGTTGGCCCGGTGCAGGTGGGCGTAAATGCGCAGGTCGGGGGTTTTGGTATCGACATTGGGCCGTTCTTGACCGGCCAGCTGTAGCGCATCCACCACGCCATCTTTCACCGTTTGTGCGCCAAACCGCGTGTGGCGAATGTGGTCGCTGCGGCCATGAAAATCCACGGCCAGCGTCTTACCGGGGACAAGGTGCTGGCTCCAGGAGATGCGTGCAACCACATCGCGCACCTGCTCTGCGGTCTCTATCATCGCTTCACGCGCCAGTAGCAAAATCACGCGGTTTGCTAAGCGAGACCACAAACATACCCGATAGGCGGTGGCTTGGTCGGCAGAAAAATAGACACCCGCCACAGTGGTTTTACCCGGTTCGGCGCCCAGGGCCGTGAGTTCGTCCGCCAGCAAGCCTTCAATGCCTTTAGGGCAGGTCGCCAGGAGGTTTAGGGGGGCAGTTTGGCTCAGCTCGGTCATGGTGATCGCCGCGCGTAACCGCGCGATATTCCTGTATATGGCAAATGAATGTATGTCTTATGACAATTTGATGGTCGACAAGTGACCCCATCATGGTCTAACAATAAGAGGGTAGCTACTAAAAACGCATGTGTTGCTTGTCAGGGTCATTATTGTGCATGTTTCATAACACCGGTAACGACCCATGGCTTGTTTGAGTTTGCCGCTTCTTCCGTTCTGCACGTGAGTGCTAGGCATTAGCGCTGAGGCAGCAGCTCACTCTTGAACTTGAAGTCACTTCTCGAAGTGGTGTTGGCAATCTGGGTAAAGCATGCCTATGGGCCTGCTGTTACTACGTTGCCTTGTGACCCACTTCTTATCAAAGGCTTTCATGCAAAGAGGTTAGCCAATGAAACGACAAAAACGTGATCGCTTCCAACGGGCTTATGTTCACGGCTATAAAGCGGGCATTACGGGTCGCTCCCGTGATGATTGTCCCAGTCAAGATGTCAATTTACGCGAGTATTGGATGAGTGGTTGGCGTGAAGGTCGCGGCGACCAGTGGGATGGAATGACCGGCGTTTCCGGTATTCATAAAAACCCCATGGTTATGACCTAGTTTATTTACCTTTTATACATACATTTGGAGAACGGAGCCCGCTGCCAAGCGGGCTTTTTAATGCCCCAGCGGTGGCCGCTTCATTCACCCTGCTTGAGCGCTTTCGCACACTGCTGTACCAGCGCTGGGCCTTGGTAAATCAAGCCTGAATAGAGCTGTACTAAGTCCGCACCAGCGGCCATTTTCGCCTTTGCCGCTTCACCGCTATCAATACCGCCCACACCAATAATTGGCAGCGTGGGGAGATGGGCGCGCAGCAGACGAATCACCGTGTTGGACGCCTCAAACACCGGCTTGCCAGAAAGCCCACCCGCTTCTTGAGCCTGGGGGTCATCACTGACCGCGTCCCGGGAAACGGTGGTATTGGTGGCAATCACGCCATCTAGCTCGTTACGGGCAATGCTGCCTGCCACTAATGCCACTTCCTCTTCGCTTATGTCTGGGGCAATTTTCACCAGCAACGGCACGTTGCGGCCTGCTTGGGCATCCAGCTCGCGGCTTTTAGCGCGAATGGGTCCCAAAAGAGCATCTAACTGTTCGCCAAACTGCAGCGTACGCAGCCCCGGCGTATTGGGTGATGAGATATTCACCGCAATGTAGTCCGCCACGCCGTGTACCGCGTTGAGGCAGGCCAGATAATCATCCAGCGCATGCTCAACCGAGGTGGTTAAGTTCTTGCCGATATTGATACCCACAATGCCGTTGTAGTGACGCTTTTTAACCTGGGCAACAAGATGCGCCACCCCTTTGTTGTTGAACCCAAAGCGGTTGATGATCGCCTCATGCCCAACTAGCCGAAACAGGCGCGGTTTGGGGTTACCCGGCTGTGCTTTAGGGGTCACGGTGCCCACTTCTACAAAGCCAAACCCCAGCTCGCCCAGCGCATCAAGGTGGTCGGCGTTTTTGTCCAGCCCGGCGGCAAGCCCGACCCGGTTAGGAAAGCGCAACCCCATGAGTTCGACAGGATCACTCACCGGCTCGCCATACACACGCTTAATGCCGCCCACCTTATGCAGCGCGTCAAGCGCGTTCAGCGCCATGCTATGGGTAGTTTCGGGGTCCAGGCGGAATAGCAGCGAGCGGGCAATTGGGTACATCAGCAAGACTCTCCTGAGCGGTGGGCGAAGTGCGGGGCGGGCGCAGTATAACGCACATCGCCCCCTCTTCGCAGAATGAAAAAAGCCGCGTCCTGGTCTCCCAGAGCGCGGCTTTTCGTTAGAACGTAGCTTTTCTCATAGAACCCGTAAGGGCTTATGCTTTGCTATCGCTCTCCGCTAAATCCACCAACTCACGAACCGCGACGGCAAACAGCGCGAATCCGCCTTCGCTTCCGCCACGCACTTCGTCGATCAAGCGGCACCAGCGGCGGTGTAGCTCGGCGTGCTGCTCCAACCACTGGGCCACCCGCTCCTGGGTGTCGCGGCCGCCCGCCTCCAGCTTCAAGACGCTTGTCGTCAGCGCTAGCTGCTGGCGGTCGATATCATCGCGGAAGGTTTCCCGCGCCTGCGCCTGCCAGGAGTCGCGCACCTCAAGGTGCGTGACCTGCTGAATCATCCAGGGTAGCTCCAGGCGGCTGCCGATTTCGTAGAACACCTCGGCTACCCGCTGGGGTTTCTCGTTGGTGATGCGGGCCGCTTGAATAATGCCCAGGCCAGCGTAGAGGCTCGGTGCCGCTGCCACGGTAGCAGTCAATGCTTCTGGCACACCAGCGGCTTGCAGCTCGTCGCAGCGCTTGCGCCATGCGACCTGCTCTTCACCGCTCAGCAACTCGCCAATGCTCTCCTGCAGCTGCGCTAAGCGCGGACCGAAGTACTCAATGGTGTCCTGGGTCGAAAGCCCCAGGTGCTGACGCAGGAACCAGCGTGTTGCACGGCGAATCATGCGCATCAGGTCCAGCATCATGGAGTACTGCACACGGCTGGGCACTTGGTTATCCAGTGCTTCAATCTGCGCCCATAAATCGGTCAGGTTGAAGGCATCCCGGGCGACGACGTAAGCGCGGGCAATGTCGGCTCGGCCAGCACCGGTCGAGTCCATCAAGCGGCGTACGAACACAATGCCCATGTGATCAACGAGGTCGTTAGCCACCTGCGTTGCCACGATTTCCCTCTTCAGGCGGTGGTCATACATCTCGGTTTGATAGCGCTCGGTGAGCACGGCGGGGAACAAGCGCTCCAGATGACGGTGAATATAGAGATCGTCCGGCACGTCAGAGTTGATCAAGTCGCCCTTCAGGGTGCTCTTGGCGTAGGAGATTAGTACCGACAGCTCCGGCAGGCGCATGCCCTGGTTGTTGCTGGCACGCTCTTTCAGAACGTCATCGGCAGGCAGGAATTCAAGCTCGCGGTCGATTTGACCGGCGGACTCCAGCTCGCTGATGAAGCGACGGTACGGCCCCATGCCCTGGTGAGACAGAATCTCCGACAGATCCAGCGCCTGGGTCTGGCGGTAGTTATCCAGAATCACTAGGTCGGCGACCTCTTCGGTCATGTCGGCCAGCAGTTGGTTACGCTGCTTGTCGGTCATATCGCCACGCTTGACCACTTCATCGATCAAGATTTTGATGTTGACCTCGTGATCCGAGCAGTTCACGCCGCCCGCGTTGTCGATAAAGTCGGTGTAGACGCGCACGCCGTTGGCGGCGGCTTCCATCCGGCCACGCTGGGTCAGGCCCAGGTTACCGCCCTCGCCGACCACGCGGCAGTTCAGCTCTTTACCGTTGATGCGCAGCGCATCGTTGGCTTTATCGCCCACGTCCGCATCGGTCTCTTCTGAGCTTTTCACATAGGTGCCGATACCGCCGTTCCAAATCAGATCCACCTTCGCCTTGAGCATGGCGCGAATCAGATCGTTAGGAGACAAGCGCGTTTCTTCGATACCAAACACCTGCTGCATTTCCGGCGTGATGGTGATCGACTTGGCGCTGCGGCTGAACACCCCACCCCCCTGGGAGATCAGTTCGCTGCTGTAATCTTCCCAGCTGGAGCGCGGCAGATTGAACAGGCGCTTGCGCTCGGCAAAGGCCGCTGCGGCATCCGGGTTCGGGTCGACGAAGATGTGCAGGTGGTTGAAGGCGCCCACCAATTGGATCTTATCGGAAAGGAGCATACCGTTACCGAACACGTCCCCCGCCATGTCACCGATACCCACCACGGTAAACAGGTCCTGCTGGGTGTTCACGCCCAGGTTGCGGAAGTGGCGCTTGACCGACTCCCAGGCGCCCCGTGCGGTGATCCCCATTTTCTTGTGGTCGTAGCCATTGGCGCCACCAGAGGCGAACGCATCCCCCAGCCAGTGGCCATACTCAATGGAAATTGCGTTGGCGATGTCCGAGAAAGTAGCGGTGCCTTTATCTGCGGCAACCACTAAGTAGGTGTCATCTTCATCGTGACGCACCACGTTTTGCGGCGGTACCACCTCGCCACCCACGAGATTATCGGTGACATCCAGCAGCGCGCGAATGAAGATTTGGTAGCACGCGATGCCTTCTTTCTGCTGGGTTTCGCGGTCGGCGTTTTCCGGCATGCGTTTGCACACAAAGCCGCCTTTCGCACCAACGGGCACGATTACCGCGTTTTTCACCTGCTGCGCTTTAACGAGGCCCAGCACTTCGGTACGGAAATCTTCAAGACGGTCCGACCAGCGCAGGCCGCCACGCGCCACTTTGCCACCGCGCAGGTGAACGCCTTCGACACGCGGCGAGCAGACGAAAATCTCGTAGGCCGGACGCGGCTTGGGCATACCGGTCACTTTTGACGGTTCAAGCTTGTAGGCAATGTAATCCTTGAAGCGGCCATCGCCAGTTTTCTGGTAATAGTTGGTGCGCAGCGTGGCCTGGATCAGCTCCATGAAACGGCGCAGCAGCTGGTCGTCATTGAGGCTGGCAACGCCTTCCAGGTGCTCGTTAAGGCGTGCTAAGCAGTCGTCTAGGTTACTGGGCTGTTGGGCCGGGTCGAAACGTAAGCGGAACAGCTCAACCAGGGTTTGGGTGATGGCCGGATAGTTGGCCAGCGTTGCAGCGATGTAGTCCTGGGACATGCCGAAGCGGATCTGTTTCAAATAGCGGGCATAGCCGCGCAACATAGCCACTTCACGCCAGTCCAGGCCAGCACTGATAATCAGACGGTTAAAGGCGTCATTATCGGCCTCGCCTGCCCAAATGCGCTTGAACGCTTCGCTGAAGGTGTCGCGCATTTCGCTCAGGTTGACGCCTTCGCGGCTATGCTCCAGCTCAAAGTCGTGAATCCAATAGCGCTGCTGCGGCGCATTGATATCGTAGGGGCGCTCGCCAATCACGCGCAGGCCGAGATTTTCCATCATCGGCAACACATCAGAGAGCGGAATTTGCGATTCGCGGTGGAACAGTTTCAGGTTCATGCCGCCCGCCTGCTCTTCCAGCGGGCGGTAGAGCGATAGCGACAGGTCATGGACACTATCCAAGGCTAACAGGTGGTGAACGTCAAATACCGCCGTGCGGGCATTGAAGTCTTCCCGGTAACTAGCGGAGAACGCATCGTGGAACTGATCGATCAGATGGTTAGCACGCTCTTCACCAAAACCTTCGACCATGGCTTCCTGCAGCTCGTCGCGCCAGCTGCGCGCCAAGCGGGCGACTTTGCTCTCCAAACGCTTCAGGTCGTACTGGCTGGGGGCATCGCCGTTAAAACGTAGAATGAGCTGGATACGCGCCAGCACCGACTCGGATAAGTAGGTATTGAAGTCGCCAAAGTGGGCATCCAACTCATCACACAGCATACCCTGAATGCGCTGGCGCAGGTCGGTAGAGAACACGTCCCGTGGTACAAACACCAGGCAGGAGTAGAACTTACCGCTGACATCGGCGCGGATAAACAGGCGCACCTGGCGGCGTTCACGAATATTGAGAATACCCAACGCGGTGCTGGCCAAGGATTCCGTGCTGATCTGGAACAGATCATCGCGGGGGTAGACTTCCAACACCTGCAGCAGCTGCTTGCCGTTGTGGCCCTGGGGGTTGAAGCCGGCGATATCCATCACGGCCTTGAGCTTGCGGCGCAGCAGCGGAATATTGCGCGGCGACTCGTTGTATACCGTGGCGGTGAACAAGCCAAAGAAACGACGCTCGCCGATCACATTGCCGTCATCGTCGTAGCGGTCGACGGTGATGTAGTCTGGATAAGTGGGGCGATGCACGCGGGAGTGGTGCGCGCTTTTGGCGAACGAGAGCAGTTGCGGCACCAGCACGTAGTCGTCGTGCTCGTCGATGCCCTCTTCGGTACGGATACGCTCACGGTAGCGCGGCTGATCTAGGCGGAATACGCCCAGCACGCTGTTAGGATCGCGCTGCAGCTCGTTACCGTCCAGCAGGTACTCGTCGTAGCCCAGGAAGGTGAAGTTATCCTTCAACAGCCACTCTAGGAAGGCAATGGCTTCTTCGTGGTCATCCGGGTCAATTTGCGGTGGGCAGCTCTTTTCCAGCTCTTGAATGGCGGAAGTAATCTGACCGCACATGGCATCGAAATCGCTCACGGCGGTACGCACATCGCGCAGCACTTCATGCAGATTGCGCTCAATTTTTGCCAGGAACTCAGCGTCGGTGTGGCGATCGACTTCGATCACAATCAGCGATTCACGGGCGTCCGGTGCATTCTCATCTTTGGGAGAGGTGAGCGCCTTCAGCTGATGCTGGCTATCACGGGCCACGGCGAACACGGCGTTTTGAATGGCGTGTACCGTTAGGCCGCGACGGTTGAGTTCGATGCGCACGGAGTCGACCAAAAACGGCATATCTTCATGGAGCACCGCCACAAAGGTGTGGGTCGACTGCCAACCATGCTCTTCAAAGTCCGGGTTAAAAATACGCACTTTGGGGCTTTGCGGGTCATGGTGCTGTAAAAACTGCCAGATGGAGAGCGTCGCGCCGTAAAGGTCATCCAACCGACGGTCTATTAGGTCTTCCACTGGTACCGTGGCGTAAAAGTGGCGCGCAAAGGCTTCGATGGCGGCCGCCCGTGCTGGCTCCAGTCGCGCTTCCAATCGCTCTTGTAGCTGCTTTAAAAGATCCCGCCGACTCTCTTCGATCGCAACGTAATGCATCCATCACCTCGACTGCCTGGGGCCACTACATAGGCCAAAAAAACGAAGGACAATAGGCCTTTAGGCCACTCTACCTGTTAGCTTACGCTACCCAGGACCGCCACCCTAACCAACTGACAGGTTATTCATGGAGTATGCCGCTTGTGCATCATAAGCACTATTGACAAGTTCAGCGTATCAGCTTTGTGAGGCCACTTGTGGCTGCCGACGGGTCAGCAACACACCACACTCACAGTGGTGGGTAAACGGGAACTGGTCAAATAGCGCAAAACGCTCAATATCGTGGGTCTTAGTCAGTAGCGTTAAGTTTTCGGCAAGCGTGGCCGGGTTGCATGAAATATAGACGATTTGAGCGTATTCGCTGATTTGTTGGCAGCTTTGCTCATCTAGCCCGGCCCTGGGCGGGTCGACTAACACGGTTGAAAAGTCATACTCGTCCAGCGCCATCTCGGCCACGCGGCGGCCCTCTTTTTCCCCTTTCAGTGCCAGTGCAAACTCTTCCGCCGACATGCGGGCCACGTGGGCATTGGTCACGCCATTGGCTTCAAGGTTGACGTTGGCGCTAGCGACGGAGGTACGTGAAATCTCGGTGGCCAGCACGCGACGGAAGTTCTCAGCCAGCGCAATGGTAAAGTTGCCGTTGCCGCAATATAGTTCCACCAGATCTTCTGTTTGGCGGCCTTGCGTGGCTTCTTTAGCCCAGCTCAGCATGGTTTGGCAAATATGCGCGTTGGGCTGGGTAAAGCTATTTTCTACCTGCTGGTAGTGCAGCGTGCGGCCATCCACCGTGAGCCGCTCCCATATGTGATCCTGGGTCAGTACCAGACGCTGCTTACGCGAACGGCCAATGATCATGATATCTAGGGCTTTTTCCAGAGCGCGGGCTTCGGCTTCCCAGGCATCGCCCAACGGGCGGTGATAAATCAGCGTGACCAGCGCTTCCCCGGAGAGCGTGGTTAAAAACTCCACCTGGAACAGGCGGCGGCGCAGCTCATCGCTGGCGAGAAAGGCCTCCCGCAGCTTGGGCATCAGCTCGTTGATCTGAGCGCTGGCCACAGGGAACTGGTCCAGGCGCACCACTCGCTTGTTCTTGGGGTTCTCTGTGTCGACCTCGAACATGGCATAGAACAGGTCATCCTCTTCGTGCCAAATACGAAACTCGCAGCGCTGGCGATAGTGACTAGGCGGTGAGGGATACACCTCCAGCGTCGGCGTATCGAACGCTGCAAAGGTACGTTCTACATAAGCTTTTTTATCAGCTAGCTGCTCGTCGTAGCGTGCTGGATCTACCGTAGGGATCGCCAAGGTGGCTCCTCATCACTCAGTATTAACATTGGAAAAAACGTTTTATGCACCGGCTGCCTAGCAGGCATCGGGCAGTGCGAGCGGCTGTGGTGCGTGAAAGCCGTAGCGGGCGAAGCCATCGGTAAGCGCCTGAGCAGGCGCCGTGGTGAAGCAACGGCCATCGTGTGCACTGCTCACCAGGGTAGTGGCCACCTGCCCCACCCGGCGGGCAATGGCATCACCGGAGTCTACCCATGTGATAGGCGCTGGTGCCAGCGTGACTAATAGTGGTTGCAGCAACGGAAAGTGAGTGCAGCCAAGCACGACAGTATCTAGCGCGGGGCTCTCTAGGGTGGCTTGCCATAGCGGCGCTAGCGCTTGCTGAATGCGCGGTGCGTTGAGCGGCGTTCCGGCTAGCCACGCTTCAGCTTCGGTAACCAGGGCATCTGCCGCTATTTTGGTCACCACGCAGTCACTGGCAAAGCTGTCGATTAGCCCCTGGGTATAGGGGCGATTCACCGTAGCCGTCGTCGCCAACAAGCCAATATGGCGCGATGTACTCATCAGCGCTGCCGGTTTAATCGCGGGCACGGTACCAATGACAGGAATTGAGAGCGTTTGGCGCAGCCCTTCTAGGGCAAGGGTGCTGGCAGTATTACAGGCAACCACCAGCACGCTGGCTTGGCACGCTTGGACTGCCGCCTGGCAAACCATCACAATCCGCTTAGCGAGGGTCGCATCGTCGCGCAGGCCGTAAGGTAGCCAAGCGTTGTCGCAGGCGTAGCACAGGGCAGCCGATGGATAGTGCTGGCGCAGCGCACGGGCAACGGAAAGCCCGCCCACGCCGGAATCAAAAATCAGTATAGGCCCTGACATTACCCCCACCTACCCAGTCCGTTATATTGAAACCCACGCTATTAAAACCAGCGTTCTTGAAACCAGCGTTCTTGAAACCAAGGCGTTAATACCCGCACTGCTTAGGCGGGTCCTGTGCTTCACTACCCCGCCAGCCGCCCATAAAAACGGGGCGTTAGTTTAACACGCCCCGTTAGGCTCAAAAGGGTTCACGGTTGAAAGAGTGGCAGGAAAGCGCTATAGCACTGGAACCTCTGCGCCGCACAGTTCAGCGTATAGCTCTGGATAGGCCATTTGCAGGCGCTCCAGCTCTTTTTCAGCGCCTTCGGGCAGCGCTTGGCGCAGCTCCTCCATATCCTCTTCGTTGAAATGCTGGTCGATCAGCGGGAAAAGCCCCTCCCGCTCGTGGCGCAGATAGCCGCGGTGGGCTTCCAGGTACGCTTTGAGATCTTCGGCAAAGCGATCCATGGGCAGGATGTTATCCATCAGGATCATATCGATATCTTGGGACAGACGCATTAAGCGCGGCTTTAGCTCGCGATAGTCGTTAGTCATTTGCTCCATCAGTGGGAGGTGCTCTGGAGCCTGGGTTTTGAGCCGTTCAACGCAGATGCGCTCAAGGGGCGTAGCAAAACCATCCATGTAGGACAAAATGTAATCGACCACCTCACGCATCAGTTGAAAGTCGGGCCGCTCGCCGTTGGCCAAGGTTTTATGCTTTAACTGCAGCACATGGAGCATTCGCGCCATGTTGGCATGATCTAGACGCAATTGGTTTAACATCGTGCCGTCTCCTTCGTAAGTGTTGTGCCTGCCGTTCTCCCTACAGAGCATTAGGCACACAATCATGAGCTGGGTTCTACTACACTAGCGTTAATCCTTGCCTTGCGCCTCTATGATGACTAACGCTGGTGGGCGCTTCTTATCGTTATGCCACAAGGTAGTCTGACGTTACCCTATTTACCACAGACACTTATTAAGCGTTAGTTGTCCAACGCCCCGATTTACAACGGAAGTTTATATGGATCTTTTTGAAGCCACTCCAGGTGAAGACGCTCCGCTTGCCTTTCGCATGCGCCCTTTGACGCTTGATGACTACATTGGCCAGCAGGCGCTTGTGGGGCCGGACAAACCGCTGCGCCGCATGGCGGAGTCGGGCGTAGTGCGCTCTATGATCTTGTGGGGGCCACCGGGCGTAGGCAAGACCACCCTGGCAGAGCTGTTAGCACGTGCATCTGAAGCGCATCTTGAGCACCTAAGTGCGGTGATGGCTGGCGTAAAAGAGATTCGTGCGGTGGTAGAGCGCGCTCGCCAGCGCTCCTCGCCCACGCTTCTCTTTTTAGATGAGATTCACCGTTTGAACAAGAGCCAACAGGACGCCCTGCTGCCTCATGTGGAGTCCGGCCTGTTAACGCTGATTGGCGCCACCACTGAAAACCCCTCCTTCGAGGTGAACTCAGCGCTGCTCTCACGCGCGCGTGTTTATGTGCTAAAGCCACTAACCCAGCAAGAGCTCATTCAGGTGATGCAGCAAGCATTGGCACATGACCAGCGCGGCCTGGGCAAGCGACCAATTGACATAGAGCCTGGCGTACTGGAAGCCCTCGCCCATGCTAGCGCGGGGGATGCCCGGAGAGCCTTAGGGCTACTGGAAACGGCTTGTGATTT
The DNA here is from genome assembly GCF_024124725.1 of Halomonas sp. Ps84H-12. NCBI lineage: Bacteria > Pseudomonadati > Pseudomonadota > Gammaproteobacteria > Oceanospirillales > Halomonadaceae > Halomonas > Halomonas sp. Ps84H-12. Next base: position 116,033 of record NZ_JAMXSJ010000001.1, read on the forward strand.
TACCGAACAGCAAGATGGTCGCGAGGTGCTACGCAAAGCGGTACTGGCGGATGTAGTCGGCCATCAGTCCAGCGCGTTTGATAAGCAAGGCGATGCTTACTATGACCTGCTATCCGCCATCCATAAATCGATCCGATCGTCGCGCCCTGATGCCGCACTTTTGTACATGGCGCGCTTTATCCAGGGCGGCGGCGACCCATTGGATATCGTGCGGCGCTTAACCGCCATTGCCTCGGAAGACGTAGGCAATGCCGACCCGCGCGCCCTACCGCTCGTCATCGCCGCCTGGGATGCCTATTTGCGCCTGGGCGATTATGAGGGCCAACGGGCGATTGCCCATGCAGCGATTCATCTGGCAGTGGCACCTAAAAGTAACCGCATTGACCGGGCCTGGAAAAGCGCCCAGCAGTTTGTCCAGCAGCAGTCCCAGGTGGAAGTACCCACCTACCTGCGCAACGCACCTACCAAACTGATGGAGCAGCTAGGCCATGGCGAGGGCTACCGATATGCTCATAACGAAGCGGATGGCTATCCAGCGGGCAGCGCTCACGACTGTTGGCCGGAAGGCGTGCCGAAAACACGCTTTTACGAGCCGAGTCCGTTTGGCCAGGAGAAGCGGTTTGGGGAAATCATGGCGTGGCGGGAGCAGCGGGATCAGGAAGCAGATCAGGCACCCTAAAGTGCCTGATAAACTGTGTTAGCACGGTGAAGTAACCGCCAGAGATTTAAAGCTCTTCGCGGATAACGTCGGTGCCTTCAGGAATCTGGAAATCAAATAGGCCACGATCAATGCTGCCATTGCGAGTAATGTCGCTGAAGGTGATGGCGGTGCGCTGGCCAGTGCTGTCCATCATCCACAGCTCGGTCAGGATCTGACCTTCAAAGACCATGCTCAGCTCTTCAAATAGCGTGTCTGCCAGCGTAGGAATCAGCGTAAACACGTCATCGCCGTCCTGCTGCTCGTAAAACACATCGTAGCTGGCGGTTAGCTCATCGGCGCTACCTGACAGCAATAGCGCGGGCGTGTGGGTAACACGGTCATCCATCGCTTGCACGGTCACTTGCTCAAGATCTGGATCGTAAAGGTAGACATCTTCACCATCAGAGACCACGGTTTGCGAGTACGGAGCTTCAACTTCCCAACGCAGCATACCCGGGCGCGATAACCACATTTCCCCACGGGCACTCTGAAGACGCTCACCGCCACCATCCAGAATCTGCTGTTCAAAAGTCGCGTGGTAGTTTTCCAGAGGATCCAAGCGCTCGGTAAGCCGCTCTGCGGCCTCATTGGCCCACGCTGTCATCGGTGCAGCAAAGGTTAACCCGAGCGCACTGGCGGCAAGTACCAACGCAGGTGAGCGACGGTTAGAGGGTTCGCGCATGTTCTTTCTCCCTAGGCATTCATTGCCGAATAGCGGACGAGGCAAGGAGCGATAAGACGTTCCGTATGCCTCTCAGACGTAAAAAGCGCCGCAGGGTTTCGCCTGCGGCGCGACTTTCACGCTTATTGCATGATTGGTGAGGCCACGCTTAGTGACCAACCGGCGGCGGTGCCAGCACTTCGCGAGCACCGTTGGTGCCCATAGAGGAGACAACGCCTGCGCCCTCCATGGCTTCAACTAAGCGTGCCGCTCGGTTATAGCCAATTTTAAATCGCCGCTGCACGGCAGAAATCGAGGCCTTACGGGTCTCGGTCACAAACTGCACCGCTTCATCGTAAAGCGCATCCTGCTCGGCATCGTCGCCATCAATCCCTTCCGCTTCAAGCCCAGTTAGTGCATCCGCAGAAACACCGCCGGAAAGAATCTCCTCAATGTACTCAGGCTCGCCGCGACGCTTCCAATCATCGACCACCCGATGGACTTCATCGTCGTCCACGAAGGCACCGTGAACCCGATTAGGCGGCCCGGAACCGGCGGGCAGGTAGAGCATATCCCCATGTCCCAGCAGGCTCTCTGCCCCACCTTGATCCAGAATGGTACGCGAATCGATTCGCGAGGAGACCTGGAAGGCCATTCGCGAAGGAATGTTCGCCTTGATCAAACCAGTCACCACATCCACCGATGGACGCTGGGTGGCAAGAATCAGGTGAATACCGGCAGCCCGCGCTTTTTGTGCCAGACGTGCGATTAGCTCTTCGACTTTTTTGCCGACGATCATAAACATATCGGCAAACTCATCGATGACCACCACGATGTAGGGCAGCTTCTCCAGCACCGGCGGCGTTTGGTGCATCTCCCAGGGCTGCGGCTCCCATAATGGGTCGGCCACCTGGGCGCCGGCACGCTCGGCTTCGTCTAGGCGGGCGTTAAAGCCGGCAATATTACGTACGCCCATCGCCGCCATCAGCTTATAGCGACGCTCCATTTCCGCCACGCACCAGCGCAGGCTGTTGGCCGCCTCTTTCATATCGGTGACCACCGGCGCCAGCAGGTGCGGAATACCGTCATACACCGATAGCTCCAGCATCTTGGGGTCGACCATGATCAGCTTGAGCTCATCGGGTTTAGCCTTGAGCAGCATGGAGATCAGCATCGCGTTGACCCCCACCGATTTACCCGAACCGGTCGTACCGGCCACCAGCAGGTGGGGCATTTTGCCTAGGTTCGCGACCACCGGCCCACCGCCAATATCTTGGCCCAGCGCCATCGTTAGCGGTGAGCTCTCCTGCTGATAGCGGTCAGAGTCGATCACTTCACGCAGGCGAATCATCGCGCGGTGCGGGTTAGGAATTTCGATCCCCACCGTTGGCCGACCGGGAATGACCTCTACTACGCGAACGCTTTTCACCATCAGCGAACGAGCAAGGTCTTTCGCCAAATTGCTGATTTTGGAAACCTTCACCCCGGCAGCAGGCTTGATCTCGAAACGTGTAATGACCGGCCCCGGCCACGTATCGACCACTTCAGCTTTTACACCGTATTCACGTAACCTGACTTCCAGGAGTTCCGCCATATCGGCCAGCTGCTCATCCGTGTAGTTCGGCTGATGCGGCTCCGGCGGTGTGAGCAGCTGTAGGCTGGGCACCTCGCCCTCGGGCTCTGGAAGCGTTTCAAACGCTGGGCGCTGGCTCTGCAGATGCTCCACCGTCCACAGCGTGGGGCCGTTATCCGCTTCCTCCTCAACTTGCTCGGTAGAGAAGGTTGGCTCATGGCGCGAGCTGGCAGTAGTAGATGCGACAGGCCTGACGGATAACTCATCGTCATCTTCGTCATCCCACACTGGCTCTGGCACTACTTCCGGCACTCGCTCCCGGCGCGGTTCAGCCGCTATGGAGGGGGCTTGGTAGGCTGGCTGGCTGTCTTCACTGCGCAGCGTGACTGGTTCGGGGTGCTCTGACTCCGGCTCTGGGCGGCTCGTAAACGCGGTGGATGCTGATGGCTCAGTAGCTTCCGGTTCCCACTCATCGCGCGTTGCACGCAGCGGTACAGAAGCTGCATAGAGCTCACGCTCCTGCTCATCTTCAACCCGCAGCGGTTTATTGCTACCCAATTCATGGGTAGGTACCGGCTCGGGTGTTTCAGTTGGCGCAGGTGTTTCAGGCTTAGGCGCTGGAACTTTTTCAACTGCAGACTCAGGCTGTTGCGTTGGCTCCGGTTCTTTAGCGGATAACGACATTAGTGGTTCACTGGGCGCTTCTGGCTCCTGCGTCTTGGCAGGCGCTGGCGGAGTCGCTTCTGGCGCGGCCGTCCGAGGCTCTGAGGTGCTTTGCGGCTTCGCTCCATGGCGTTCGCTCAGTACAGTGGCTGCCTCCCAAGGAATGGAGGTATCCGCAGCAGATGTCTCTTCTTGCGTCTCTTCTGCAGGTGCTGAGAAGCTTGGCTCACGCCGCTCGCGACGACTTGATGGTGAACGCTCACTAACGGCAGGGCGCTCCTGCGGCGCAGGCGATTCACTGGCGCGAGGTGCAGCATTGACGGCTGGCGTCTCTTCTTTCTCATCTACAGCGTCCGTACTGGTATCGCTAGGCTCTGCCCAGGAGCGCTGCTTCACTTTTTTAGACGCCGCTTTAGCAGCCGCACGCACGGCAGCGCGCTCAGCACGCTTTTCGCGACCTTTAGCACGGCGAGCGCTAAACCATCCGCCGATACGGCACAGCTTGCGTCCAACTTCATCGGCCACCTGTAACCATGACATGCCGCTGAATAACGGGAAGCCAATCAGAATTAGCGCGGCGGCAATCAAGCCCACACCGCCGCTACTCACCAACGGTTTCAGCGTACCGACGAGCCCTTCGCCTAAAATACCGCCTGAGGCATAGGGCAGAATGCTATCTGGATGATAAAAGTGCAGTGCGCCCAGCATGGTCGTACCGAACATTAGCAACACCAAACCGCCTGCGCGCACGGCAATGGCCACCGGATCCAGCTCGAAACGCACCTGGCGTGAGCGCATCAGCCACCAAGCGGCGTAACCAAACATTCCCGGCCACCACAGGGCACTGGCCCCGAGCAGTGAATAGAGCACGTCGGCCAGCCATGCACCAACCGGGCCCATCCAGTTACGCACATCGGTTTCAGGCCCTTGGTACGACCAGCCGGGGTCGGCTGGATGGTAGCTAAACAGCGCCAATAGCAAAAAGACGCAGAGCGCCAGCATCACAACCACCACCCCTTCACGGGCGGATCCTTGCAGGCGCAAGCCAAACCGGCGCGCCTTATCCTTTGCGGCATTCACCCGCGTCGATGAATTAGAACTAGATGGTGACTGACGCGACTGTCGCTGCGTTCGCTTGTCTACCGCCTTATTTACTTTCAAGCGATTCTCCCTTTACACCACACGGTGTCTTTAATCCACTTGCGAGTTTGCATCATACCGAGCATCCTTCCGCCGTCACAGCGCTTCTATAGAAGCTATCAGCAACAGGAGCAAGCGATGCTACCTTGGCTCTCATCGCCACACCCTTCATTTCCATCTACCGAACAGGCATTGGAGTCTCCCAACGGCCTCCTAGCCGCCGGTGGAGAGCTTACACCAGCCTGGCTGGTAGACGCTTACCGGAAAGGGATATTTCCTTGGTATAGCGACAAGGACCCCATTTTATGGTGGAGCCCTGACCCGCGCATGATACTGCTGCCTGCTCAGTTTAAACGACGCCGCAGTCTAGCTAAACGGCTGCGACATGGTGGCTTTAGCGTGACACTAGATCAACAGTTCATCCAGGTCGTTGAGGCATGTGCTGCTCCCCGTAAAAATGAACCGGGCACTTGGATTAACCCGGATATGCGTCGTGCCTATCAGCGCCTTCACGAACTTGGCATCGCCCACAGCATTGAGGTACACCGTGACGGCGAGCTGGTCGGCGGGCTGTATGGGCTGGCCATGGGGCCAGTGTTCTTTGGTGAGTCGATGTTTTCACGTCAACCCGACGCTTCCAAAATTGCGCTGGCCTACTTGGCAGGCGCCATGCAACGCCATGGTGGTGAACTCATCGACTGCCAAATGCACACGCCGCATTTAGCCAGCCTGGGTGCGACAACAGTCGCCCGTAGCACGTTCATCAACTACCTTGAACAATGGTTGCCAGAAAAGGCTTTTCGCTTACCACCTGCCCATCAGACGCCATCCGTGCCTGCCTCACCATGGCTGGCGGCGATACCCTCAGGCGCTGAAGCAGAGTGACCGCGCCGTTTTTCACCAAGGAGGCAAGCCGTGAGTAGTAACGCTCCTCGCCGCCCTGTGCGGGATTTGCGCTTCTTCCTAACCGTTCCTCATGCCTGCAGCTATCTTCCTGGCAAAGAGGCAACAACACTGTTTCTGGATCCTCAGGAGTCGCCGGTGCCTGGGGTGTACGACTCGCTGTCTCTACTTGGCTTTCGACGCAGCGGACGCCACTTATACCGCCCTCACTGCGAGGGTTGCAATGCCTGCCGTTCGGTACGCATTCCAGTAGACGAATTTAGCGCCAACCGCACCCAGCGCAAACTTTGGCGACGCAATGCCGATATTGAAACCCGAGTGATTGCCGCACGCTTCGACGCGGCCCACTATGCGCTGTACGCCGACTATATTCGTCAGCGTCATGCCGATGGCGATATGTACCCCCCTAGCCGCGACCAATACCGTACCTTCTTAACGCTAGAAGAGCCCTATGCACACCTACTAGAGATGTATCTAGAGGGCGAACTGGTGGCCGTGGCAGCGTTTGACCAGCTAGAGCATGGTCTTTCGGCCATTTATACGTTTTTCAAAGTGGATGAGTCGCTTGAAAAGCGCTCGCTGGGCACCTTTGCTATCTTAAAGTTGATTGCGCTCTGCCAAGAAAAAGCGCTGCCGCACCTTTATCTCGGGTACTGGATTGAGGAGTGTCGTAAGATGCGCTACAAGCAAGCTTTTTCACCGATTGAACTGCTGGATGGGCGGCACTGGCGACCTATAATTCGTTAAACTGGTCAGCTTTTTTGCCTTGACGGCGGGCTTACGGCACAATATAGCGCTGTTTCTTAGGCGAGCAGGTTTGTGCCAACGCTTATTGAAACAACCATTCGACCAACCACGATGTAAAATAAGTGAGGATCTGCCTATATGGCACGCGAAGATCATATTGAAATGGAAGGCGTTATTGTTGATACCCTTCCCAACACCATGTTCCGGGTTGAGCTGGAAAACGGTCACGTTGTGACCGCTCACATCTCTGGCAAAATGCGTAAAAACTATATCCGCATTCTGACTGGCGACAAGGTCAAGGTAGAACTAACGCCCTACGACCTGTCCAAAGGCCGTATCGTTTATCGCTCGCGCTAAGCCTTGAGTGTGCCCTCAAGCAACGTCTGCTCACAGATCGCGTCCCACGGCTATTAGTAGCACCGCGTAACGACGGCGCCGCCCCCTGGAAACGACAACGCCCCGTCGAAGACAGGGCGCTGTGCGTGCTAGCGAGTATGCATTACTGCTTGTCGGTCATCTTAGCGCCCTTTTCAGGGCGCATCTGCCATTTCCGACTCTGTCGAAAGATGAAGCTCTCCCTCCTCCAGGCTAACATGGACGATACCACCGTGCTCGGCCAGCTCTCCAAACAGAATCATCTCTGCGAGTGGCTTCTTGAGCTTCTCTTGGATCAAGCGAGCCATCGGCCTTGCCCCCATATCCGGGTCGTAGCCTTTCTCTGCTAGCCAATCCCGGGCGACGTCGTCTACATCCAGCTGCACGCGCTTCTCGTCTAGTTGCGCTTGAAGCTCGATCAAGAACTTATCGACCACGTTGCGCACCACCGTCGTGGGCAGCGCATGGAATTGAATGATGCCGTCCAGGCGGTTACGGAATTCCGGCGAGAAGGTCCGACGAATCACTTCCATCGCATCCGTCGAGTGATCCTGACTCTGGAAACCGATAGAGCGACGCGATGCCTGCTCCGCCCCAGCGTTCGAGGTCATGATCAAAATCACATGGCGGAAGTCTGCCTCGCGGCCGTTGTTATCCGTCAAACGACCGTGATCCATGACCTGCAACAGCAGATTGAAAACTTCTGGATGCGCTTTTTCGATTTCGTCGAGAAGCAGCACGCAGTGCGGCTGTTTGGTGACGGCCTCGGTCAGTAGCCCACCCTGGTCATACCCCACATAGCCTGGAGGCGCACCGATCAAACGCGACACGGTGTGACGCTCCATGTACTCCGACATATCGAAACGCACCAGCTCAATGCCCATGATATGCGCCAGTTGCTTGGCTACTTCCGTTTTACCGACCCCAGTCGGGCCTGCGAACAGGAAGCTGCCCACGGGCTTATCGGGAGATTTCAGGCCCGCCCGGGAGAGCTTGATGGCCGCCGACAGTGAATCGATCGCTTCATCTTGACCAAACACCAACATTTTCAGGTCGCGGTCCAACTTCTCGAGCTGTTTACGATCCGAACTCGAGACGCTCTTCGGCGGAATGCGTGCAATGGAGGCCACCACGGCTTCCACCTGCTCCACATCGATCGTCGTAGCACGTACCTCAGGGGGTAGCATCCGCTGATGCGCACCCGCTTCGTCGATCACGTCGATCGCTTTATCGGGCAGGAAGCGATCGTTGATGTAGCGATCCGCCAACCGGGCCGCACTTTCCAACGCACCGTCGGTGTATTTCAGTTCGTGGTGCTCTTCGAAGCGCGAACGCAGCCCTTTGAGAATCTTGATGGTGTCCTCAACGGACGGTGCCAGCACGTCGACCTTTTGGAAGCGGCGTGCCAAGGCGCGGTCTTTCTCGAAAATTCCGCGGAACTCCTGGAACGTGGTCGAACCAATGCAGCGCAGCTCGCCTGAAGAGAGCAGCGGTTTCAACAGATTGGAAGCGTCCATCACGCCGCCCGAGGCAGCGCCCGCGCCAATGACCGTGTGAATCTCATCGATGAACAAGATGGCATTGGGCTGTTTACGCAGCTCGCTTAACAGACTCTTGAGGCGCTTTTCGAAATCGCCACGGTACTTGGTGCCTGCCAGTAGTGCGCCCATATCCAGTGAGTAAACCACCGCGTCGGCAATGACTTCCGGCACGTCTTCTTCGACGATGCGCTTGGCTAAGCCTTCGGCAATAGCGGTTTTACCCACACCCGCTTCACCCACCAGGAGTGGGTTATTTTTACGACGGCGGGCCAGAATTTGCACAACGCGCTCAAGTTCATGGTCGCGGCCAATCAGAGGGTCGATTTTACCCTGACGTGCCTGCTCATTGAGGTTGGTGGCGTAGCCGGTCAGCGGATGAGCAGCACCTTCAGCGCTCCCCTCTTCTGCGTCGTCACTCTCTTGAGAGGAAGGTGATGGCGACGGGCCATGACCAGAGACTTTAGAAATTCCGTGGGCGATGTAGTTCACCGCGTCTACCCGCGCCACGCTTTGTTGTTTAAGGAAGTAAACCGCTTGACTCTCTTGCTCGGAAAAGATGGCCACCAGCACATTAGCGCCAGTCACTTCGCTTTTACCGGAAGATTGAACATGGAATACAGCACGTTGCAGCACGCGCTGGAAACCAAGCGTTGGCTGAGTTTCACGGTCACCCTGACCTTCTGGGATCAGCGGTGTGGTCGAGTTAATGAAATCCTGCAGATCGGACCGCAGCTTGTCGAGGTTTGCCCCACACGCCTTCAGCACATCCACCGCAGAGGCATTGTCTAGCAGCGCCAGAAGCAGGTGCTCTACAGTCATGAATTCGTGGCGCTTTGAGCGAGCCACGGTGAAGGCCGTGTTCAGGGTCAGTTCAAGTTCTTTGCTCAGCATGGCAGTCCCCTTTTCGCTACTACCTAGGGTATATCGACACCTAGGGCTTGCGTCGGATCAGTTTAATCGACCGGCACTTTCAACATCGGGTACAAATGGCGTGGTTGCAAGCCCCTGCGCTACTTTTTTTCAACGTTACTCATTTTAAATAGGCTTAATCAGCAGCTTCGATGTCACTCATTAGCGGGTGCTCACATTCACGGGCATACTCATTCACTTGATAACTTTTAGTTTCAGCAATATCCCGGGTAAAAATGCCGCAGGTGGCTTTCCCCTGGGTGTGCACCGCCAACATCACCTGCACGGCTTTTTCGCTATCCATATTAAAAAAGCTTTGCAGCACTTCAACGACAAACTCCATGGGGGTGTAGTCGTCGTTATGCAACACCACTTTATATAAAGGCGGCTGTGCCAGCGCGGGCTCGGCCGACTGCACCGCTAAGTCATCATCGTGTTCTGGCATGCCTGGACGCGTCATGCCTGCCTGCAGAGTCGCGATCACGTCCAGAGGGTATGTATTAGGCATAAGTCACGTGCATCATCTTCTTGCTGCTGACAGTCAGGGCCTTGGATCAATTCAAAGACGAGGCTTTTACAGTCCAGGCTTCTACAGACTGTACACCTATGTATAAGACGCCTGCCATCAACAAGGGTTCATGAAAGGTAAAAAATTATCACACAGGAGAGAATAAAAATCCCTCGCCCGCAAGGCGGGCGAGGGATCGATCAGCCGTTGAAGCGCGACGGCTCAGCGGATGATCAGCCTTTGGACACCATGGCCAGCGCGTCGTTGAGGGTCTTGCTCGGGCGCATGGCCTGGCTGGCCAGCTCACGGTTGGGGTGGAAGTATCCCTGGATATCCACCGGCTGCCCCTGCACGCTGTTCAGCTCATCAACGATGGTGCTCTCGTTGGCTTGCAGCGTCTCTGCCAGACGACCAAACAGGGATTTCAGTTCGGCGTCCTGGCCCTGAGCGGCCAGTGCTTCTGCCCAGTACATTGCTAGGTAGAAGTGGCTGCCACGGTTATCCAGCTCGCCGACTTTACGCGATGGCGACTTGTTGCTGTCGAGGAATTTGCCATTGGCTTCATCCAGCGCTTTTGCCAACAGCGTCGCGCGGGCGTTACCGAAGGTGCTGCCCAGGTGCTCAAGCGACGCCGCCAGGGCCAGGAACTCACCCAGCGAATCCCAACGCAGGTGGTTCTCTTCCAGGAACTGCTGAACGTGCTTAGGTGCAGAACCGCCAGCGCCGGTTTCAAACAGGCCACCACCGTTCATCAGCGGTACGATAGAGAGCATCTTGGCGCTGGTGCCCAGTTCCATGATCGGGAACAGGTCGGTGAGGTAATCGCGCAGCACGTTACCAGTGACGGAGATGGTGTCTTCGCCTTTACGGATACGCTCCAAAGAAACCTTCATTGCATCGACCGGCGCGAGAATTCGGATATCCAGGCCAGCGGTGTCGTGATCTTTCAGGTACGTCTCGACCTTCTTGATCAGTTGCGCGTCGTGGGCACGGTTAGCGTCGAGCCAGAACAGTGCCGGGGCACCACTGTCGCGGGCACGGGTAACGGCCAGCTTCACCCAGTCTTGAATCGGCGCGTCTTTGGTCTGGCACATACGCCAGATATCGCCTGCTTCTACCGTGTGGCTAAACACAGTTTGGCCTGAATCGTCGGTGACCACGACAGTCCCGTCGGCAGGCATTTGGAAGGTTTTATCGTGAGAGCCGTACTCTTCGGCTTTCTGCGCCATCAGGCCCACGTTAGGTACGCTGCCCATGGTGGTCGGATCGAACGCGCCGTGCTGCTTGCAGTCTTCGATCACCGCCTGGTAAATGGTGGCGTAGCAGCGGTCAGGGATAACAGCCTTCGCATCTTGCAGCTCGTCATTCGCGTTCCACATCTTGCCGGAATCACGAATCATCGCCGGCATAGAGGCATCGATGATCACGTCGCTGGGCACATGCAGGTTGGTGATGCCTTTATGGGAGTTCACCATCGCCATGGCCGGGCGAGTTTGATAAAGGGCCTCTACATCGCCTTTGATCGCCTCTTGCTGGTCGCTGGGCAGCTTCTCAATAGCGCTGTAAAGGTCGCCGATACCGCTGTTCGGGTTGAAGCCAGCACTCTTCAGCACGTCAGCGTGCTTCTCCAGCACCTCTTTATAGAACTCTTCTACCACGATACCGAACATGATTGGGTCGGAGACCTTCATCATGGTGGCTTTCAAGTGCAGCGAGAACAGCACGCCGCTCTCTTTGGCATCGCTGATTTGGCTGTCAATAAAGCTGCGCAGACGGCGGCTACTCATGCTGGCGGCGTCAATGACTTCGCCTGCTTGTACCGCAAGACCCTCTTTTAGCACCACGTTGGTGCCATCTTTTTGCTGCAGCTCAATCTTCAGCGTGCCGGCTTTTTCCATCACCGCCGACTGTTCGCTGCCGTAGAAGTCGCCTTCGCTCATATGAGCCACATGGGACTTAGAGTCAGCGCTCCACTCACCCATGCGGTGCGGGTATTTGCGAGCGTAGTTTTTGACCGATTTCGGCGCGCGGCGGTCGGAGTTACCTTCGCGCAGCACCGGGTTTACCGCACTGCCCTTGACTTTGTCGTAACGCGCTTTAACGGAGGCTTCTTCGTCGTTTTTCGGCTCTTCCGGGTAGTCAGGCAGCGGGTAACCTTGGCTTTGCAGCTCTTTGATGGTTGCTTTTAGCTGCGGGCCAGAGGCGCTGATATTAGGTAGTTTGATAATATTGGCTTCAGGCGTCTTCGCCAGCTGACCAAGCTCCGCCAAGTCATCGCTCACGCGCTGCTCGTCGCTCAGAATATCCGGGAATTGTGCCAATACGCGGGCAGCAAGAGAAATATCGCGGGTCTCTACTTCGACACCGGCAGAGTCGGTAAAGGCATCAATGATGGGTAACAAAGAGTAGGTAGCGAGCGCAGGAGCTTCATCGGTGAGCGTATAAATGATCTTCGGCGTTTTAGACATTTTTGCGTTAACCTCTTTTTTTCGGTCGCTGTGATTATAAAAAATCCTGAGCTACGCGGCTCATTCAACGATTAGCCATGCCGCGAAGCGGGTGGAGCATCCTGTATGCGCTGCCCCTTTGGTCAGTCGGTGGTACTACTGGTCACTCGGTGGTTATTGCGGTAACGATGACGACAGATGAAAACGGTGGTCATCACGATGCCAACGGTTCATCTCAAACAGCTGCGCCAGATTATACCAGCGCTGCACTTTAACCGCATGAGCGATTGTCGACAAATCCTCCACCTCTAGTTCTTGGGACAGCTTGTGAGACGATGAGCACCTTATATTTACTGCACAAACCCTACCGTATGCTCTCCCAGTTTACCGATAGCCAGGGCAGAGCCACCTTGGCAGAAGTGATTCGCACCCCAGGGGTGTACGCCGCTGGCCGCCTTGATTTTGATTCTGAAGGCCTGCTGCTACTGAGTGATGACGGGGGCCTTATTCACCGCATTGCCCACCCCAAACACAAGCAGCCAAAAACCTATTGGGTGCAGCTTGAAGGCCACATTACCGATGAGGCCATCCGTGCGCTCAAAGTAGGCATTACGTTAAAAGATGGCCCAACCCTACCCGCCAAAGCGCGCCGTATAGCGCCGCCTGCTATTGCTGAACGTGACCCGCCGATCGACCCTAAGCGCCACCCTCTTACCAGTTGGCTGGAACTCACTATTAGCGAAGGCCGCAACCGCCAGGTGCGCCGCATGACTGCCCACGTGGGTTTTCCCACGTTGCGCCTGATTCGTGCGGCCATTGGCCCCTGGCAACTGGGCGACCTGGCACCTGGAGAATGGCGTAAAGAAACCCTGCACGCACCGCGCCCCGACAATGCCAAGCAGCCTCGCGCTGTGCCAAAAAAGGCTAAGCCAAAAAACGCCAAGCCGAAAAGCGCCTTACCAAAAGGCTCAGATACCAATAAAGCGCGTGCCGCAAAAGCAGCTCCCAAACGAAGCGCCAAATCCAGAGGCCCTAAAAAATGAATACGCCTTCTCCTACTGTTCGGCCAACCATTCGCAGCACGGTGGCCTGCGTGATTCAGCAGGGCGAGCATTTTTTAATGGTGGAAGAAGATAAAGGTGGTGCCCACACGCTCTTTAATCAGCCAGCCGGGCATGTGGAACTTGGTGAAGGGCCGGTAGCCGCCATACAGCGCGAGGTGCAAGAGGAAACGGCGTGGCAGGTAACGCTCACCGGCTATTTAGGGCTGTACGTTTTTCACACCCCAGAGGGAGAAACGTTTCATAGCCACGGATTTACCGGCGTCCCTGAACAGCCGCTCACCACGGCGATTGACCCAGCCATTGTGGCTACCCATTGGTTAACACGCGATGAGATCGTCGCACTCGCGGCCGCGCAGCGGTTAAGAAGCCCGCTGGTGCTGAAACGCATTGACGATGCCCTGAACCACCGTCACTTCCCGCTTTCGGTGATCCAAGAGTGAAGCACTCGAAGCATCGAGCCCCCATCGTGTATAATCGCCGCCCAATTGCACACCACTTCAACTGAGGATGCCAATGACATCCACCGATGGCACAGCCACCCAGGACACGTCAGACACCCACACCGCTGCCACTGGTAAAGTGATTGTCGGCATGTCCGGCGGCGTCGACTCCTCCGTTTCTGCTCTCCTTCTGCTCCAACAGGGGTACGACGTCGAAGGCCTGTTTATGAAAAACTGGGATGAAGACGACGGCACCGAATACTGCACGGCCAAAGAGGATTTGGCCGACGCGGAAGCCGTGTGCGCCAAGCTGGGTATCAAGCTTCATACCGCCAACTTCGCCGCCGAATATTGGGACAACGTTTTCGAGCATTTTCTAGCGGAGTACAAAGCGGGCCGTACGCCTAATCCCGACATCCTTTGTAACCGGGAGATCAAGTTTAAGGTCTTCTTAGAGTATGCCGAGATGCTGGGTGCCGACAAAATCGCCACCGGCCACTACGTGCGCCAAGGCATCCGTGACGGTCACCCGCGCCTGCTGAAAGGCCTGGATGGCAATAAAGACCAAAGCTACTTCCTACACGCGGTGCCAGAAGCGGCGATTGCCCGCACGCTGTTCCCGGTCGGTGAGCTTGAAAAACCCGAAGTGCGCGCGCTGGCGGAGCAGCACGACCTCGTCACCGCGAAGAAAAAGGACTCCACTGGTATCTGCTTTATCGGTGAGCGTCGTTTCCGCGACTTCCTGCAGCAGTACCTGCCCGCCCAGCCGGGCACCATCGAGACCCCTGAAGGCGATGAAATTGGCCAGCATATGGGCTTGATGTACTACACCCTGGGGCAGCGTCAAGGGTTAGGTATTGGCGGTTTGGCCAACTACTCCGAAGACCCCTGGTACGTGGCGGCAAAAGATCTCGAGCGCAACGTGCTGATCGTGGTGCAAGGCAAGCATCATCCGCTGCTTTACACCAATGCACTCGCCACCGAGGCGATGGACTGGGTCGCTGGAAAGCCGCCGGTTCAGCAAGGCCGCTTTACCGCCAAAACCCGCTACCGCCAAAGCGACTGCCCCTGCGAAATTGTCGCCCAGGCCGATGGCAGCGTTGAGGTCATTTTTGACGACCCGCAGTGGGCGGTCACGCCCGGCCAGTCGCTGGTGCTTTACGATAACGACATCTGCTTAGGCGGCGGCGTTATTCGCGCCACCTGGAATGCCTCGGAGACCGCTGCATGAGCGCAACCCCTATTCACCGCGCGCCCGACACCCCCGCCGCCCGCCAAGCCCTCGCCCTGGCGGGGGTCTTTCAAGCAGCAAGCCTCGTCGACGAGCTCGCCCGTACGGGACAAGTTGATACCCGTGCCTGGGAAACGCTGATCAACGCGACGGTAGACACCAACCCGGAAAGTTTTGAAGCCATCTACGGCGGCCACCCGAACAACCTACGCCGCGGGCTGGACACGCTGGAAGCGCTCGTCGGCCGCAAGCAGGCCAACCCGGTGGTATTGCGCTACGGATTTTCGCTGCTGCTGCTAATGAATAAGCTGCGCACCGACCGCCAGATGATGGACGTGTTAGGTCAAAAGCTGACCCATGTACAAGGTCAAGCAGAACACTTTGGCACTACCCACGAAAACGTCATTGCCAGCCTCGGTGAAACCTACCAAGAAACCATCTCAACGTTTAAAACGCGCATTGTGGTGCAGGGCGACCCCTCGCTACTGCAAACCCGCATGATGCCCGAACGGGTACGCGCCTGTTTAATGGCCGGCATTCGCTTTGCGCTGCTGTGGCATCAGCAGGGCGGCCGCCGCTGGAAGCTGGTGTTTCAACGCAAGGCGCTACGCCGAGCGCTGGATAACTTCAGCTAGCCGCCAAGACACCTTACTTTCGACCTCCGACTTTGACCACTCTGGAAACCAAGCCATGCAACTCTCTGCTCTGACCGCCCTTTCTCCCGTTGACGGCCGCTACGGCGCCAAAGCCGCCGCGCTACGTGAACACTTCAGCGAATTCGGCCTGATCCGTGCGCGCGTGATCGTGGAAGTGCGCTGGCTGCAGCGCCTTGCTGAGCACGGCCAGATTGTCGAAGTCCCGCCGCTTTCCGCAGAAGCCACCGCGTTTCTAGAGCAGCTTATTCGTGACTTCTCAGTCGATGACGCGGAGCGTATCAAAGAGATTGAGCGCACCACCAATCACGACGTTAAAGCGGTGGAGTACTTCCTAAAAGAGAAGATTGCAGGCCAAGCCGAGCTAAACGCCGTTACCGAATTTATCCACTTCGCCTGCACCAGTGAAGACATCAACAACCTCTCTTACGGCGTGATGCTGGCAGATGGCCTAAAAGCTATGCTGCCGACAATGCACGAAGTCGCCGATGAGATTGCCAAGCTGGCGATTGCCCATGCAGGCCAGCCGATGCTGTCACGCACCCATGGCCAAACGGCTAGCCCCACCACGCTAGGTAAAGAGATGGCTAACGTGGCGTATCGCCTCAAGCGCCAGCTCAAGCAGATCGAAAGCGTGGAGATTCTGGGCAAAATCAACGGTGCGGTCGGCAACTACAACGCCCACCTGACCACCTACCCAGATATCGACTGGGAAGCCAACGCGCGCACCTTTGTTGAAGGCTTGGGCTTAAGCTTTAACCCCTATACCACGCAAATCGAACCCCACGACTACATTGCCGAACTGTTCGATGCGATCTGCCGCTACAACACGATCCTGATCGACTTTGACCGCGACGTATGGGGCTATATTTCCCTGGGCTACTTCAAGCAGCGCACCGTAGAGGGCGAAATTGGCTCTTCCACCATGCCGCACAAGGTCAACCCGATTGACTTTGAAAACTCAGAAGGCAACCTGGGCCTCGCCAACGCGGTGATGAGCCACCTAGCACAGAAACTACCGATTTCTCGCTGGCAGCGCGACCTGACCGACTCCACCGTACTGCGTAACCTAGGCGTTGGCTTGGCCTATGGCCTGATTGGCTACCACGCTAGCCTTAAGGGCATCAGCAAGCTGGAAGCTAACCCGTCGCGCTTGGCAGAAGACCTGGATAACAGCTGGGAAGTACTGGCCGAGCCGATCCAAACCGTGATGCGTCGCTACGGCATTGAAAAGCCCTACGAGAAGCTCAAAGAACTTACTCGCGGCAAGCGTATTGACCAAGCGGGCTTTGCGGCCTTTATTGATACCCTTGAGCTGCCCGAGACGGTGAAAAATGAGCTGAAGGCGCTCTCGCCCGCCAGCTATATTGGTAATGCGAAGGCCCAGGCCGAAGCACTCAACCAGCGGCTTGCTGCACTCTAAACGACGCCCTGCGACACTAACGTAGCGCTCACTTGAACTAGGATAACGCCATGAGTCATCACGATAAGCCACTCACCCTGCTGGGCGATTTAACGCCCGCAGACTTCTTGGCCAACTACTGGCAACAGAAGCCACTGCTGATTCGTGGCGCTATCCCTGATTTCGTCAGCCCCATCGACCCCGACGAGCTGGCAGGTCTTGCCTGCGAACCGGGCGTCGAAGCGCGGCTGGTCGAAGAGAACGGCCCTGAAGGCCCTTGGCAGGTCTCCCATGGGCCGTTTGATAACGCTACCTTCGAGCGCCTTCCAGAAGGCCACTGGAGCCTACTGGTTCAAGCGGTGGATCACTATGTGCCCTCTATCGCTGCGCTGATGGAAGAGTTTGATTTTCTACCCCGCTGGCGGCTGGACGACATCATGGTGAGCTATGCACCGCCCGGCGGCAGTGTTGGCCCGCATATCGACCAGTATGATGTGTTTTTACTGCAGGCAAGCGGCCACCGTCGTTGGCAGCTTGGCGGCAAGCAGCCAGGTAATGCTCCCATCATTCAGGGCATCGACCTGCGCATTCTCGAATCTTTCGAGATTGAAGCAGGTTCTGACTGGACCCTGGCACCCGGCGACATGCTCTACCTCCCCCCCGGCTGGGCACATCACGGCGTCAGCCAAACCGACGACTGCATGACGATTTCGGTGGGTTTCCGGGCGCCCTCGGCCGACGAAGCCATCACCTCGTATGCCGATTATGTCGGCGAACAAATGTCGGACTCCCAGCGTTATAGCGATGCGGGCATGGCCCCTGCCGAGGAGGTAGGCGAGCTGGACGATGCCGCCGTCGAACGCATGCGCCAGTTTATTCTCTCCACCCTGGATAATCCTGAACAGGTTGCTCAGTGGTTTGGCCGCGTGATGACCCAGCCCAAATATATCGATCAAGTCGTGCCCCTCGAAGAGCCGATAAGCGAAGCCGACCTTGTTGCTCAACTACAAGACGGTGAGCCACTGTTCCATATGCCGGGTTCTCGCTTTGCATGGCGTAGCGATGCGTCAGGCACCACGCTATTTGTCGATGGCGACGGGCATACCTGCTCAGAGACTCTGGCAAAACGCCTCGCTGACCCAACGCCGATGTACGAAGAGGTGCTGGAAATTGACGGCGCTAAAGCGCTGATTACACAGCTCATCAACAGCGGCAGCCTTGGTTTTATGGGCGAAGGAGACGACGAGGAGTAAGGCGTGGAAGCGGTAACGGTAAAAAGTGGTAGTTGGGCATTACTGGGTGAGCCAGCCTCGCTGATTCGCCGAATCGTCTTTATCGACGAGCAGCAAGTTCCTCAAGAGGAAGAGTGGGATGGCCGCGATACGGAGTGCCTGCACTTTTTAGCCACTCTCAATGGCGAGCCGGTAGGCACCGCGCGACTGCTGCCCGATGGCCACATTGGCCGCGTTGCGGTACTTAGCAGCGCCCGAGGCACGGGCATTGGCTACCAGCTAATGGAGGCGGCCATTAAAGCCGCCCGCGAGGCCGGCCACTCTCATGCAGCGCTTAGCGCCCAGTTACATGCCCTCGCTTTCTATGAACGCCTGGGGTTTGTTGCCCACGGCGACGTGTTTATGGATGCAGGCATTCCCCATCGTGAGATGACGCTGTTTTTGTAGTGATTCAGTTCCAATGTCGCCAAGCGCCACCCCGTGTGGCGCTTTTTTGTGTTCGTAGTCAAAGCCATGACGAAAAACGACTACACAAACAGGGCGTTTGGCGTAGTCGCTGTCGTCGGACTACAACGCCGCATGCCCCCAAGTGACAATTGTTGAATCTCCTTGCCTAGTCGATAGTTATTGCACTGCAGCGTTAAGGACTCTCCTCTTCGGAGACACCGACACTGTGAAACGCAAAGCGCCACACCGCGACGTTTTATTAAGAGACGATGGGTGTAGAGACAGCGTCGCGAATTTGAATAATGCTGGAATCTATCTCGCAGGTGCAGCATAAGAACAAGCTAACGTGCGAACGACGATAACTCTGGAGGAATCAGCTCATGACAGGACTGCTCGACGATATCAAAGCCATGGCCCACCTTCGCGAAGCCCAAGGCGGCAAGTGGTCAGCCATCAAACCTGAATATGCTGCCCGTATGCGCGCTCAAAACCGTTTCCATACCGGTTTGGACATCGCTCGCTACACGGCCAAGATCATGCGCGACGACATGGCCGCCTACGATGCCGACACCTCCCAGTACACTCAGTCGTTGGGCTGCTGGCACGGTTTCATCGGTCAGCAAAAGCTCATCTCGATCAAGAAACACTTCGGCACCACCAAACGCCGCTACCTCTACCTCTCTGGATGGATGGTGGCAGCCCTGCGCTCCGAGTTCGGCCCGCTTCCCGACCAATCCATGCACGAGAAAACCTCGGTCTCGCACCTGATCGAAGAGCTCTATACCTTCTTGAAGCAAGCGGATGCCTGGGAACTCAACCACCTGTTCCGCGCCCTGGACGACGCCAAGGCGGCAGGCGATAGCGCTAAAGAGCAAGAGCTGATCAGCAAGATCGACAACTACGAAACGCATATCGTGCCGATTATTGCCGATATCGACGCCGGTTTCGGTAACGCCGAAGCCACCTACCTACTGGCCAAAAAATTCATTCAAGCGGGCGCTTGCTGTATCCAGCTCGAAAACCAGGTCTCCGACGAGAAGCAGTGCGGCCACCAGGATGGCAAGGTCACCGTTCCCCACGAAGACTTCCTGGCGAAGATCAACGCCGTGCGCTATGCCTTCTTGGAGCTGGGCGTAGAAGATGGCGTGATTGTAGCCCGCACCGACTCTCTGGGCGCTGGCCTGACCCAGAAGATCGCCGTCACCAACGAGCCGGGCGACCTGGGCGACCAGTACAACAGCTTCTTGGATGGGGACGTCATCGAGAACGCGGCAGACATCAACAACGGTGACGTCGTCATCAAGCAAAACGGCAAGCTGGTCAAGCCCAAGCGTTTAGCCTCGGGTCTCTACCAGTTCAAGCCGGGCACGGGGGAAGATCGCGTGGTGCTGGACTGCATCACCAGCCTGCAAAACGGTGCCGACCTGCTGTGGATCGAGACCGAAAAGCCCCACGTTGGCCAAATTGCTAGCATGGTGAACCGTATCCGCGAGGTGGTGCCGGATGCCAAGCTGGTCTACAACAACTCGCCCTCCTTCAACTGGACGCTCAACTTCCGTCAGCAGGTCTTCGATGCCTGGGAGAAAGAGGGCAAGGATGTCTCGGCTTACCAGCGCGACAAGCTGATGAGCGTGGAGTATGACAACACCGAACTTGGTCAATTGGCCGACGAGTGGACGCGTAACTTCCAGCGCGATAGCTCTCGCGAAGCAGGTATCTTCCACCACCTGATTACACTGCCCACGTACCACACCGCAGCGCTCTCTACCGACAACCTGGCTAAGGGCTACTTTGGCGACGAAGGTATGCTGGCCTATGTGGAAGGTGTGCAGCGTCAAGAGATCCGCCAAGGTATCGCCACTGTTAAGCACCAGGACATGGCAGGTTCTAACATCGGTGACGATCATAAAGAGTTCTTCCATGGCGACGCAGCGCTGAAAGCGGGCGGCAAAGACAACACCATGAATCAGTTCGGTTAATCAACCTTACTCGCAATACCTCCAGGAGGCTTCGGCCTCCTGTTTTTTGCCTTCCGTTTAATACTTTGCAATTAACCCAAACGCGTGCAAAATTTTTGCACACTGCTTTCTTAATGCCTGTCTACACTTTACTTTATGACCTTTTTTCTGGATGGCTGGTCAAAGCTGTACGATTCCGTTATCTTTTAACGAACGCTGTTCTAAAATAAATTGTACGCAACGCCTTGCGACCGATTCACGGCCATAGATGCTGATACCCACTGGAGGTTTTAATGAAACGTTTACTACCTGTTGCCGCGTTAAGCATTTTGACACTGGCTGGCTGCGCCAATACCGCGCCCTACTCCGGCGATGTTTACCGTGGTAACCAAGCGCAAACGGGGCAGAGCGTCAGCTATGGCACCATCGTGGCCGTTCGCCCCGTGCAAATTCAGGCCGATAGCCGCACCGGCAATTTGCTGGGTGGTGGCGGCGGCGCCGTGATTGGTGGCCTGCTGGGTAGCCAAATTGGCGGCGGTTCTGGCCGTCAGCTTGCCACCGTTGCTGGTGCCTTGGGCGGTGCCGTTGCCGGTACGGCCGCAGAAGATCGCGCCAACCGGATCAACGCACTGGAAATGGAAATTCGTCGTGATGATGGGACGGATGTGGTCGTCGTGCAAAGCGCCGATCGTCAGTACCAAGCAGGCCAACGGGTTCGTTTGATTGGCAGCGGTGCCAACCTGAGCGTTGCGCCTTACTAGCACCAGAGGTGCCCACTATTCGCCCGACGCTATACGCGTCGCGGCTCGTCAAAACAACAGCCCGGCCGATTTGGCCGGGCTGTTGTTTATTCAGCTATTTGACGATTCGAACCCAGGAGTGGACTCGATGGCGCGACTTAGTGGGCTATTCTGCTTGCCCAGTTGGCAAGTTTCATCACTACCAATGCAATCACCGCGAGCAAAATCGCCACCAGCAGCACATCTACAGGGCGAATCAAAGTTGTAGCACCCAATACGGCCAACGCAACCACCCACAAATAGCGGTTGCCGCCATGGGTTTTCAGCACGCTTGGCAGCATTTTATCTAGCCCCTGGCTAACGCCGTTTTCCCAACGCTTATTAGCAAAATAAGCAATCAGTACAAAGGCGATAACCCAAATTAAGAAGATAGTCATAACAGGCTCCGGTGAGTGTTATTTCAAGAGAAAAATTAATTGCTGTAGGGTATCCCTGCACACCCCCCGGCGCAATAGCGCTAAAGGCGTGGAGGTGGAAAAAGCCCGCTTACCCCCTGACAAGCTGGCCCACACGCGTTACCATGTTGGGACATGCACTCACCGAAAGGTTATTCAATGCAAATTGCGCAAAACTCGGTTGTCGCGTTCCACTACACCCTGACCAACGATGCAGGTGAGGTGCTAGACAGTTCTGAAGGCCGCGAGCCGCTGACGTATCTCCACGGCGCTGGCAACATCATCCCAGGCCTGGAAAAAGAGCTTGAAGGTCGTGTTGCTGGGGACAAACTGAACGTTAAAGTTTCCCCTGAAGAGGGTTACGGCGAAGTTCAAGAGCAGCTGCTGCAAGAAGTACCGCGTGATGCCTTCCAAGGTGTTGAAAGCATTGAGCCAGGTATGCAGTTCCAAGCGCAAACCCAAGGCGGCCCGCTCATGGTTACCGTCAAGAAAGTTGAAGGCGACACCGTTGTGGTTGATGGCAACCACCCGCTGGCGGGTCAGCACCTCAACTTTGACGTTGAAATTGCGACCGTACGCGAAGCAAGCCAGGAAGAAGCCGAGCACGGCCACGTGCACGGCGAAGGCGGCGTAGAGCACTAAGCTCTTGCATGCCACAAAGGGCGGCCAATGGGCCGCCCTTTTTATTTTAATGGCCGCTATGTGATGCTGACTCTTCTGGAATCAACACAAGTTGGCCATAACGCACGCTACGCGATGATGTTACCTCATCGGCAAACTGCTTCAGTGCACTCCCCTGCCCCTTTAAGAGTGCGACTTCCAAGCAGCTATCGTGATTGATATGCACATGCAGCGTTGAGAGCGTTAAATCGTGATGGTCATGAGAGTGACGAGTCAGGCGCTTAGAGAGATCTCGCGCCGCGTGGTCATACACATACACCAGCGCTCCCATACACGGCGCATTGGGCGCAACCTCCTCTTTCACCTGCTTTAACCCGTTGCGGGTCAAGTCACGAATGGCCTCTGAGCGATTTTGATAGCCGCGCAGCGCCATCAGCGCATCGACCTCGCTTAACAGCTCCTCATCCAGCGTTACCGTTACCCGCTGCATACCCTCTCCTTCACTGGTCTGATGTTGTGCGTTGCCGCAACTTCCAGTGCTATTAGTATGATGTTATTGTAAAAACATCATACCAATAGCCTGAAAAAGGTGTCCCATGCGTCGCCCTATCATACTGGCTCTCGCAGCCACATGCGTAGCGCTAAGCGCGCCAGCGTTGGCCAAAGACCAGCTAGTGCTTGCCATTGGTGGTGAGCCGGAGCAAGGGTTTGATCCGCTGTTGGGCTGGGGTCAGTACGGCAGCCCTCTATTTCAGTCTACGCTGCTTACCCGTGGCCAGGACTTAACCCCACAACCAGGCCTAGCCACAGAATGGTCCCTTTCTGAAGATCGCCTGACCTGGACGCTGACTTTACGTACGGACGTACGCTTTTCTGACAATACTCCGCTTACCGCTGAGGATGTGGCCTTCACCTTTAATGCTGCTGCTGAGGCAGGTGGCCGTGCCGATCTCAGCGCACTGGAAAGCGCCCGTGCTATCGATGGTAATACGGTTGAGCTGACGCTCAAAACACCGCGCATCACTTTTATCGACCAGTTGATGACACTGGGTATCGTGCCCAACGCCGAGCGAGAAAACGGCTATGGCGACGAGTATGGCAGGCAGCCGCTGGGGTCAGGCCCTTACCGGTTAGTGGAGTGGCAAGAGGGTGAGCAGCTGATTGTTGAGCGGAACCCCTACTTTTACGGCCCCGCGCCGGTCTTCGAGCGTCTGGTGTTTCTGTTTACCGATGAAGCCGCCACTCTAAGTGCAGCTCACGCAGGCCAGGTGGATCTCGCTGCGGTGCCACCAGCGCTGGCAGAGAACATCCCTGAGCAGATGCAGCGGGTCATTATGAACAGTGTGGACAACCGCGGCATTCTGTTTCCCATGCAGCCTGATGAAGGCGAGCAAGCGGCCAACGGCGCGCCCATCGGGAATAACGTCACGGCTGATCTCGCTATTCGCCAAGCGGTGAATCTAGCCTTAGACCGAGAAACGTTGGTGGACGTAGCACTCAACGGCTTTGGACGCCCGGCCTTTGGGCCAGCGGACGGCCTTCCGTGGAGCCAAGAAGGCGAGAAAGTGGCAGCGCCGAATTTAGCCCGTGCGAATACGCTTCTAAAGGAGGCAGGCTGGGAGCGCCAAGAGGAGGACGGACTGCGCTATAAAGGCGACCAGCCCGCACGCTTTCGTCTCACGTACCCCTCCAGCGACGCCACGCGCCAACAGCTAGCCCAAGTGAGTGCCGAGATGGTGCGGCCGCTCGGCATTGAGATGCAGCCCACTGGCCGCCACTGGGACGAGATTCAGCGGGAAGCCCTCCATCAAGATGCCATTGTGTTTGGTTTTGGTAGCCATAGCCCGCAGGAAGTGTTCTACCTCTTTCATAGCGAGCATGCTGGGTTCGGTTTTTACAACAGTGGTTACTACGCCAACGAGGCGGTCGACCAACACCTGGATGCCGCCCAAGCGGCGGCTAACACCGAAGAAGCCAATCAGCATTGGCAAGCCGCCCAATGGGACGGCGATACCGGCTATGGGGTACAGGGAGACACCAGCTGGGCCTGGATGGTCAACCTTGCCCACGTGTATGCCACCAACCGCTGCCTCGACCTGGGCGAACTGGGCGTTGCCCCTCACGGCCACGGCTGGCCGGTCACCGCCAACTTGCTTGAGTGGCGCTGGACGTGCGATTAACGGCTTGGCTAGCGAGCCGCCTACTTCGGCTGTTGCTGGTACTGCTGAGTGTCGCAGCGGTCTCTTTTGGGCTAATGATGCTATCTCCCATCGACCCGGTGGATGCCTATCTTGGCCCGCAAATGGCCCAGGTCAGCCCTGAGCAGCGCACGCTGATTGCCGAACGCTGGGGGTTTAACGCCCCGGCCAGTGTGCAGTTTCACCACTGGCTGCAACAGTTGCTTAGCGGAGAGCTTGGCTGGAGCCATATCTACAACCAGCCGGTGAGCGACGTCATTAACCAGCGCTTCCAGCGCTCGTTTTTTCTGCTGTTGAGCGCTTGGCTGCTCTCGCTGATACTTGGCGTAGTACTCGGCATCGCCGCAGGAAGCAAAGAGGGCTCCCTGCTGGACCGCTTGATCAGCGGCTATGCTTATATCACTGCTTCGACGCCCACGTTTTGGCTCGCCATGCTGGCGTTGCTACTTTTCTCCGTCACCTTGGGCTGGACCCCCACCTGCTGCGCAGGGCCCACGGGCGTGCTGAGCCAAGAAGTAACGCTGCTCACGCAGCTGCACCATCTTCTTTTACCTACTCTCACCCTCGCCCTGTTAGGCGTTGCCACCATCACGCTACATACCCGGGCCAAGATGGCGGCGTTTATGCGCTCGGATACCGCGTTGCACGCCTTTGCCCAAGGCGCCAGCCGTTTCGATATCGCCTGGCGCCACGGTCTGCGCCACGCCAGCCTGCCAGCGGTCACTTTGGCGTTTGCCTCTCTCGGCGAGCTATTTGGCGGCTCCCTTCTGGTTGAGCAAGTCTTTGCTTACCCAGGACTTGGGCAGGCGACCGTCGCCGCTGGCTTGCGAAGCGATGTGCCGCTACTGCTCGCCATAGCGCTATTTACCGCGCTATTTGTGAGTGTTGGCAACCTCATCGCCGATGGCCTTTACCAGTGGGCCGACCCACGTATCGCACGGGACCGCACTAATGAATAGCCAGCCGCGCCTGGTCGCAGCAGGCTATGCAGGTGTGTTTGGCCTGCTGGTATTACTGTTGCTCAGCAGTTCTCTATGGCTGGGAGATAGCCCACTGCACATGCAGTTCGAGGCCCGCCTCATGCCTCCCAGCGCCGAGCACTGGCTGGGCACCGATGCCCTAGGGCGTGAGCTTTGGGCCCGCACGCTGGCGGGGCTTGCCTTGAGTTTTGGGGTAGGGCTGAGCGCGGCACTGTTGGGCACGCTGATTGCTTTAAGCTTGGCGAGTCTCGCCATGCTCTCGCCCATACTGGATGCGCTGGTGAGCTTACTGATTGATACGCTGCTGAGCGTGCCACACCTGATTTTACTATTGCTGATCGCCTTTGCCCTGGGCGGCGGCACCCAGGCTGTCATTATCGCTGTTGCGCTGACCCACTGGCCAAGCCTTGCCCGCTTGCTCAGAGCCGAACTACTCAGCTTGCGAAACTCCCCTTATGTGGCGATTTCGAAAGGGTTTGGCAAACGCCAAGGATTTATTGTTTGGTACCACTTGCTGCCCCATGTGCTGCCTCACTGCTTGGTCGGCGCACTGCTGCTGTTTCCCCACGCCATTTTGCATGAAGCGGCCCTGACCTTTTTAGGCGTTGGCTTAGACCCTACCCAGCCCGCCATCGGCGTATTACTGGCCGACGCCATGCGCTACCTTACCGGCGGCTACTGGTGGCTAGGGGTGTTTCCTGGGCTGGGTTTACTGCTGATGGTACTGGCGATTGAACGCTTCGCCTCGATGCTGCGCAAAGCGCTGTAAAGATCGCGATGTTTAACAAGGAGCTTGCCATGCTGACCATTGACCGGCTAACCCTGCAACTCCCCTACTACCCCCGCTGGTGGCGACGGGAGTGGACCACCTGTATCGAGTCGCTCTCGCTGCACCTTCAGCCGGGCGAAGTGCATGCTGTGGTGGGTGCGTCAGGCGCAGGTAAAAGCCTGCTGGCCTACGCCATTATGGGGCTACTGCCCCAAGCGGCGCGGGTCGCAGGAGAGCTGCGCTTCCAGGGGGAGGACTTAACACCAGCGCGCCAGCGGCAGCTGAGGGGGCATCAGTTGGCGCTCATTCCTCAATCGTTGAATGCTCTTGACCCGCTCGCCCGCAGCCAGCATCAGGTACGCTGGGCGGCCCAACGGGCAGGATTTGGTCGCTCAGCCGCCCATCAGCGCGCCGATGAGCTATTGAGCCGCTATCAGCTTAGCCACGCGTCTACCCACTACCCTCACGAGCTGTCAGGCGGCATGGCGCGGCGGGTGCTCATCGCTATGGCCCAGGTGAGCAACGCACGTCTGGTGATTGCCGATGAGCCCAGCGTAGGCCTTGACCCCAACCAGCGCGACCGTGTGCTGGCAGCACTAAAAGCTATCGCCCTAGAGGGCAAAGCGGTGATGCTGATTACCCACGATCTGCGCCATGCTCTTACCATTGCCGACAGGGTTTCCGTGATTCGCCAGGGCCAAGCGCTGGAAACCGCACCGGCCCAGGCTTTCCAAGGCCAGGGCGAGCAGCTTATGAGTTGCTATGCGCGAGACTTGTGGCAGGCGCTACCGGATAACGCGTTCAGCACACACCCCTTCCATCCGACGCATCAGGAGCCAGCGCTTGCTTGAAACCCACCAGCTATCGTTCCACTTTGCGGCAGGCACGCCGCTGTTGGCGGATATCTCCCTACGCCTTGCGCCCGGTGAGTGGTTAGGAATCAGCGGTGACTCTGGATCGGGGAAATCAACGCTTGGCAAGCTATTGTCAGGCCAGCTAACGCCTTCCCAAGGCAGTGTTCAGGTAGATGGTTCGCCGCTGCCCACACGCGGGCTGCGGCCAGTGCAGTGGCTGCCCCAGTCGCCGGAGCTCGCGGTGAACCCGCGCTGGCGGGTAGGAAAGATATTGAGGGAAGCGTGGACACCGCCAGATACGCTGATGGCGGCGTTTGGCATTGAAGATGAATGGCTAAAGCGCTTTCCCAGCGCACTCTCCGGCGGCGAGCTACAACGGGTGTGCGTGCTGCGCGCCCTCGCCCCCGGCGTCCGCTATGTGGTGGCCGATGAGATCTCCACCATGCTGGACCCCATCACTCAGCTGTCGCTGTGGCAGGCGCTTAAAGCGCACGCTGAACACCATCAGCTTGGCGTCATCGTGATTAGTCACGACACAGCACTACTCAACCGGCTGTGCCATCAACAGTGGCATCTGGCAGGTGGCAGCTTACGTATTAGCAGCACGGCGCTCAAAGCGCCATAAGCCAACACCAATGGCCAACGTCACGCAGAGCAACAGCCACGAGCCTATCGCCACACCCTGCCACTGTGTCCAGCGCCAGAAAGGCTCTAGCCAAAATCCGCCAATGCTGGCACCGAGGTAGTAAAACACTAGGTAGAGCGCCGAGGCGCTGCCCCGTGCCCCTTGGGCGTAGCGCCCCACCCAGCTAGACGCCAATGAGTGCGCCATAAAGAAGCCGAAGGCGTTAATGGTTAAGCCGAGGATGATGAGCGCCAGCGAGTCCGCCAGGGTGATGGCGGTGCCTAACATGAGAATCACAATGCCCGCACTTATGCAGCGGGCGGGGGAAAAGCGCCCCGCCAACTTGCCCGACACTGTCGAGCCAAAGGTGCCACCTAGGTAGGTGAGAAAGATCAGCCCTAGGCCACTGGCCGCCAGTTGATACGGCGCATCCGCCAAACGGAAAGTAATATAGCTGTACTGGTTAATAAAAATCAGAAAGTTAATGCCGCCAAGGAAGTAGGCAGCGAGCAGCACCGGCGAGCGTAAATGGCCGAGCAGATCCCCCACCGCTTGGCGTAATTGAAAGCGCTTAGGCGTAAAGGCTTGGCTATTGGGCAGTAGCCGCCAAAAAATGATACAGCCCACCACGGTCATGGCACCCACCGCGAGAAACGCAGCGCTAGGCCCACCGATGGCTGCCGCCCCGCCCCCAACAATACGCCCGCTAATACCGCCTAACGAATTGGCCCCAATATAAAGCCCCACGGCACTCAGCAAGGCGGTTTTATCGAACTCGTCCCCCATCCAGGCAATCGCTACGGCGGGCAAGCCGCCGAGCACGAAGCCTTGCAGCAAGCGCAGAAACAATAAACTCTCGAAGGTAGGCGCAAAAGCTAAAGCGAGCGACAAACCACCCGCCAGGAGCAGTGTGATACGCATAATCCCTTCGCGGCCAATGGCATCGGAGAGCGGCCCAAACACCAAAAGCGCCAAGGCCAAAGAGAGCGTAGATACCGACATCAACAGGCTGACGCCTAAGGTGGAAACCCCGTAAGCCTCTTTCAGGCCCGGCAATAACGGTTGCGGCACATACAGGTTAATAAACACCAAAAACGACCCTAAACATAGGGCCGCCGTCGCGCGCCACCAGGCGCGCGTTTTTGCTTCAATCATTGATGGCCTTTCCAATGTTGACCGACGCGCACGGCCGACACTTACGGCGTATAACGACTGCTGAGCTGGGCCAGATTGGTCGGCTCTAGGGCACGACGCGACTGCCAGTAGTAGCGCTGCCAGTAGCTATTATCCAGGCTGGAAATAATCACGCCTTTCGACGTGGACGCATGGAGAAAATAGCCATTGCCTACGTAAATGCCCACGTGGTTGTAGCGTCCGGGTGGGCGGAAGAAGACCAGATCGCCCGCCTGCAGCTCTTGGCGGTCGATCGGGCGTCCCTCATGCACTTGATCTTGGGTAGAACGGGGTAACTCAACGTCAAAGGTATCGCGGAAAACGTTTCTTACCAAGGCAGAGCAGTCGATCCCTCGATCCGTCGTCCCCCCAATCCGATAAGGCGTTCCTGCCCACCGCTGATGCTGCTCTAACAGCGCTTGGCGAACGACCGTTGGCGGGGGCGTCTGCAGGTTACGCAGGTGAGCACTGATAGGATCAACGGGCGACATTTGGGGAGTGACTCCCTCCATACCGGGAAGCGACATCGAGAAATAATCCTCGGGGGCTTCCATGTCCTGGCGTGAGGCAGAGCCTGCACAGCCAGCTAACAAAGCAACGACGACACAAACACTTACAACACGGACAGCGGTCACAGCGGGGTGTGGCGACGCAACCATGCGATTAACCTCGTAACAAAATGGAAATTGAAAAAACCCAAGCATGAGAAAACTCATTTTTTACAACCCCTGGACTATAAGCTAGTTATCCTATGCTTGGCGAGTCTAATGTAAGATTCGTTGATCACCCGGCAGCGTATCGATATGCAGCGGCGCAAAATGCCGCGGCTTGTTACCCGGAAAATCCAGGCTTGCCCAGGGGCCGGCCAGCACTGGCGCGCCGCATAGCCACGCCACTAACGCCTGGCGGAAACCGGCTAAAAAGCTTTCACGCTCAGGGGTTTCGCCCATAAAAAACGAAAAGCCTGCGTACATACCCGCCGCATACTCTTGCCAACCAGAGTAGTGGTCTGCTGCTAGCTGGTAGGCACGATCTAATACTTCTGCAAACGCTGGTTTATCGAGCCAGCCTAACTGCCGTGCCGCAATCGCAAGGTCTACCAACTGGGCAATATCCCAGGCGGCCATGTCGACCTCGTTACAGCCGTCTTCATTGGTGCTGACCCGGCGCAGACGCAACAGGTGATGACGCTCATCCTCGGCGCAGTCACCGGATTCCAAAATAGCGATTTCTGCTGCTAGGCGCTCTGGATTTAGCGTGTAGGGCGCGTAGTTGATCTGATACTCCTGCCGGTCACCTGCTTCCAGCATGAAGGTTAAAAACTCTTGCATATCGTCGGCGCTGGTGAGGTGGTAGTGGCTCTCGACCCATTCGCGAATGTCGGCGCACTCGCGCGGACTTTCCAACTGCGGCTCGCTCCACACTGCACTGTTCAGCGGCCCCACCAGTGACATCGCCGTAAAGTGGCTCAGCGTCGGCCGCTCACCAGGCTCGCACCACGCATCTGGCCGCCAATCTAACCAGTGAAACAGGCTGCCGTGGTCTTCCAGATGCCAGGAAATTTCATTAATGAGCGAGTCGTGCTCTGGCTCCGGCAGGCAGCTCTCCCAGGCAAACCAGGCTTCTAGCAGGCGCTTGGGAGTCGCATAAAAACGGCATAGGCAGCTCCGTAGGGCGCTGGCGTGCTGCATGAGCGGTTCGCGCTCGAACAGGCCGCTATCGAGGGCCATGTGCAGGTAGAAGGCAAACTTCTCGGCCATGTGAATTGTCGCGGCGTGGCGGCTCACGCCTTTTACCGCGTTGCGCTGTTTGAGCTCATCGGGGGTCGGCTGACCAAAGCGCGTCTGCGACGGTGGCAATACGCCATGGGCGGCATCCGCCGCTAGCTGGTTGAGATGGTGCGCCTGGGCGGGTAGCCAATAGCGCGCCAGCACTTGATGGCCTTCATCCGCATGCAGGCCAAGTGAATCCTGTAGGTAGACGGCGGCATCAGCGCGGCGCTGCTCGGCAATCGGGGCCGAGGGATTGAGCTGGCGCAGCATGACATCCGGCTCGCGTACGCCAGCCAGGGCAAGCAGCCAATGGTGCGGCGTGTTGCGCCACGCTTTGATACGCGTACGCGAGGCTTGGCGAGTCGGCTCGTCCAGTAACGCACCCAGCGAGTGCTTCCAGGGGCTATGGGCAGCGTGCATTAACAGCTTATGGCGGGCGCTGGGTGTCATCCCCCGGCGATCAACGCCCTCGAACAGGCTTTGCCCGCGCATGTAGGCTTTCAGTACTGCGTGCCAGTCGTGGTAACGGCGCCCGACGAGGTCAGCCGCATGGGCCGCTAGGTCGTCCGCTTCCGCCTGGCTTAGCCAGCCGCAGCAAGCACCAGCCCAGGCGAGCTCTACTAACCGCAGCCAATCCCAGGCGGCCCACTCCAACGGCTCGCCCTGATTGACGAACGCAGTGAGCACGGGCGCGTAGGGAGCATCCTTCACCGCACCCCGCTGCCACTCTTGGCGCTGGGCGCGATCCATGGTCAGCAGCTCGCGGGCTTCAATATCCCAGCGCTGGCGCTCACCCTGGGCGCTTAGCCATAGCATCACTTCTAATAGTTGCTCGCGGTCATACACTTGCCAGATGTGCCCTAACCACTCGCTGGCATCGGGCCAGTCGGCGGCGCTAGCCGGGTAGCTCACCACTGGGCGAAACAGCGCGCCCAACCGCCAAGGCTGAGCTTCTGGGGCTTGCGGCCATAACGAAGCCGGTGCAGGGCGTTGCGCTAGCTCAGTATCCAGGGTTTGCCATGTGATACCTTCACCTTCACTCTCTAGATCTGCCAATGCTTGGCAGGCGTCGATAAAACGGTCATCTGCGCCAGTTTCCCAACCTTTGCCCCCCAGCGCACGACGTAGATCCGACAGCCACGCTCGCTGATCGCTGTAGTCAGAAGTGATGCGCCGTGTTAAGTGGTGTGCCCAGTTCGTCGCCTGAGCCTGGCTTAGCCAACCCGCCGCCCCGGCGAGTGCTGCCCACTCCAGCGCGCCCAACAGCTGATCGGCGCTGCCTGACGGTGCGCCGAGTGCAAAAAACAGCTGGTCTGCCAACGCGCCACGATCTGTAATACCCAGTTCTAGCAGGCGTTGCTCCGCCGCGACCGCATCCACCGCCAGTGGGTGCGGTGTAAAAGCCCAATCACACAGCACCAGCTGTTGAGCCCACCAGGCATTTAGTGCGTCGAACAAAAGACACCTCGAAGAAACAGAAAGCGATCAATAAAAGCCATAACCAACCAGAGCAGACCAACGAGGCCGCCAAAAGCGGCATAGTGTAACGGAATCTGCTGCCAAGACCGATAGCAGCCGCACAAAACAGCGCTGCCCGGCACAAAGGCCGGGCAGCGATTACCGCAAAGAGCAGCGTGCGCTAAGCGCTTTTGACTTTACTAATGACCCATAGCAAGACCACCGCCCCCACGGTTGCCGTGACCAGCGAGCCGATAAAGCCACCCGCCTGTAAACCCAGCAAACTAAATAAGAAGCCCCCGACGAGCGCGCCAACCACACCCACGCCGATGTTGCCTAAAATACCAAAACCACCGCCACGCATGATGTTGCCAGCAATCCAGCCAGCTAAACCACCAATGATTAACCACGCAATAAAGCCCATACTACCTCCTTGGTTTCACTCAGCTTGGGGTTTTACCTTCCATCTATGCTTGTCCTACCATAGCACACGGCGCTACTGTTCTGCCCATTTGTTGCCTTTTCCCACAAGGATCCTCTTATGATTCCCGACTCCCTTAAACAGCTACTTAGCCATGTTGATGGTCATCAACGCGCCACCTGGGAGGGCCGTGACGTCGCACTCTTCAACATGGCCTGGGGGGAAATGGTCATTAGCCTGCAAGGCGCACAGGTGCTGCACTTTCAGCCAACAAACGACACTGGCTGGCTATGGGTAACGCCAACGCCGCAGGCGCTGCCGGGCGCGATTCGTGGCGGCATTCCGCTTTGCTGGCCCTGGTTTGCCGACGAGCGCTACGCTGACGAAAGCCCCGAGCGTAACGGCCCCTTCCATGGGCTTGCCCGCCACGCCATGTGGCGTCTGGACGCCGTTGACGACCACGCCGAAGGCATCGAGGTCCATCTCTCGCCGGAAGAGTGTCTGCATAGCCAGCTCACCGCCCGCGTGGTCATTCAAGCCAACGCCCAGCGGCTAAACGTTGAGATCATCAGCGAAAACATTGGCGATGCTCCGATCAAAACCAGCGGCGCACTGCATACCTACCTGGCCGTTAATGAGGTGCATCAATGCCGCTTAGAAGGCCTAGCAGGCGCGCGCTATTTGGATAAGCTGCGTGACTTTGCGGAATCTGAGCAACAGGGCACGCTGGCGATTCGTGGCCCGGTCGACCGTATTTATCACACCAATGAAGCGGTGCTGCTCAACGACGGCCAGCGCACGCTGCGCATCGGTAAGCAGTCCAGCGACTCCACGGTGGTCTGGCACCCGGATAGCGACCTGCCCAGCGACACACCCGCCGACGCCGCCAAACACTTTTTATGCGTTGAAGCCGCCAATACTCGCCTTGACCCCGTTTGGTTAGTACCAGGGGCACAGCACCTGCTAGGGACGACAATAAGCCGCGGTTAATGATCGGTTCATCAAGGCTTTGCTATGATCAAGCCATTGATACACCCCCAAGGAGCGACGATGGATCCACAACAATGGCTGGAAGCAGCCACGCTTGCCTTTAACCTGATCGGTATGGTGGTGTGCTTGGTTGGCTTAACGCTTGCACAAAAAATGCAGCGCCGCTGGCCCGGCTATAGCCTCGCGGTCGTCGGTTTTATCATTGCGACCCTGCCCATGCTCTCTCAACTTGTCTTTATGTGGCAGCGCTAACGTTCCACCACCTCGCCAAGATGCCCCACCCGATGAAGGAAGCGACAGGATGCGCCAGCCGTTAAGCCGCGAATTGAGCAATTTGTTAGAGCGAAGCCGAGACCGGCAGCTGCGGCTGGCGGTGACAGGCCTTTCGCAAGCGGGTAAAACGGCGTTTTTAACCTCGCTGGTGAACCAACTACGCCATGCAGGCGTAGAAGCACAGTTAGACCTGCTACCGGTTGCCCGTGAAGGTCGACTGCTAGGCGCGCAGCGTTTAAATCAGCCGGACTTAGGCGTGCCACGCTTCCCTTATGACCCCGGCATGGCATCGCTGAGAGATACACCGCCGCGCTGGCCCGAGCCCACTCGTGGCATTAGCGAGCTTCGCTTGCAGCTGCGCTACCGCCCTGCCCAACAGGGTTGGTTTACGCCGGATATCGCTCACCTGACGCTGGATCTGTTCGACTACCCCGGCGAATGGCTGCTGGATTTGCCGCTGCTGCAGCACGACTTCTACAGCTGGAGCCAGAGCCAAGCCCAGCACGAAGGCCCTCATCGCCGGGCACTGTTTAGCGAATGGCTGGCCGAGTCAGAGCAGCTAGACCCTACGGCAGAAGCCGATGAAGCACAGCTCGCCACGCTGGCCGATGCCTATGCACTCGGCCTGCGTCGTGCCAAGCAGGCGGGCTTCTCTGACCTGCAGCCAGGGCGTTTTTTGCTGCCCGGCGAGCTGGATGGCGCACCGGTGCTGCAGTTCTTCCCGCTGCCCGGATTAGATACTCCCAAAGAAACCCTCGACGCGCTGCCCGAGTCGAGCCTCTACGCCACCCTGGCGGCGCGTTTTCGCTACTACCAGCAGCAGGTGGTGCGCCCCTTCTACCGCGACCACTTTCGCCGCTTTGACCGCCAGATTGTATTGGTGGACGTGCTGGGCGCGCTTAACGCCGGGCCGGAGCGTT
Organism: Halomonas sp. Ps84H-12; assembly: GCF_024124725.1. Lineage (NCBI taxonomy): Bacteria > Pseudomonadati > Pseudomonadota > Gammaproteobacteria > Oceanospirillales > Halomonadaceae > Halomonas > Halomonas sp. Ps84H-12. The sequence continues at coordinate 150,876 of NZ_JAMXSJ010000001.1, forward strand.
TCGAGGATCTTTCCCGCGCGCTGCAACAGCTGATGAAGAGCTTTGATTACGGCAAGCGCAGCCTGCTGACCCGCCTGTTCGCTCCTAAAATTGACCGCCTCGCCATTGCCGCCACCAAGGCGGACCACGTGACACCCGACCAACACACCCACGTGGTGCAACTGTTAGAAGCGCTGCTGGCGGAGCCATTGAAAGACTTACGCTTTGCCGATATCCCGGTGAAAGCGCTGTCGCTGGCGGCCATTCGCGCCACCGAGGCCCGCGAAGTGCTTCATGATGGCAAGCGAACGCCAGCGCTGAAAGGCACCACGTTAGAAGGTGAAGACGTGCTGGTGTACCCCGGCGATGTGCCCAGCCGCCTGCCCAAAGCCGATTTTTGGCAGCAGCAAGGATTTGATTTCCCCAGCTTCCGCCCGCTGCCCGCCGATAGCGAGGCACTGCCCCACATCCGTATGGACGCCGCGATTGACTGGCTGATTGGAGACAAACTGACATGAGCAACCCTCAGCCCCGCCGCGACTTCCAAACCGAAGCGCCGCCCGAACCTACCCAGGAAACCCTGCGCCAGCACGAACGCTTTGCAGCGACTGAGTCGCACCAGCCGCTGGCGACCCAAGCCGAACTCAAAGCGCTGCCGGAAGAGACCCTTGGCGCGCCTCGCAAGCGCCGCTGGGGGCTGATGTTCGCCTTGGCAGGCGGTGCCACACTCGGCACGGTAGAGCTTGCAACCGGCATTCCTGACGCGCTGTTCCAGTCCCAGTGGATGGCGATGGCGTGGCAGCTATTTGGGATTAGCCTGATTGGCTTGGGCGGCGTATCGCTCCTCAAGGAGCTGGGCCGTTTGCGGCGCTTAAAGCGGCACGATCAGCTACGGGCCAACCTAGCCGAGCTTCCCCAGCGCTCCAGCCAGCAGGCCCAGGCGATGGCCGTTCAGTTAAAACAGCAGCTTGCACTGAGCAACGACGACCCGCACTGGCTGGCCTTTCAGCGAGCGTGCCAGCCGCATCATAGCGGGGAAGAGATTCAAACCCTGCTGCGCTACCACCTTCTCGCCCCCCGTGACCGGGAAGCCCAGCGGTTGATTACCCGGATGTCGGGGGAAACCGCCATCATGGTGGCGGTTTCCCCGCTAACCCTGGTGGATATGGCGCTGGTGGCGTGGCGCAGCCTGGCCATGGTGGATCGGCTAAGCCGTCTGTACGGCCTGGAGCTTGGCTACGCCAGCCGCCTGCGGCTATTTCGCCATGTGTTGCACAACATGGCGTTTGCAGGCGCCAGCGAACTAGCCACCGATGCCAGCATGGACATGCTCTCGCTGGATTTGGCAGGCCGCCTTTCAGCAAGAGCCGGCCAGGGCTTAGCGACCGGGTTGCTGAGCGCCCGCCTGGGACTGCGTGCCCAGCGGCTGTGCCGCCCCGTAGTGTTCACGCCAGAGGAGCAGCCCAAATTAGCCGACCTCCGCCAAGACCTCTGGCGGCAGATCAAGCGGCTCGACAAAGAGCCCGCCCCCGCCGCGCGTCACCGCGATTAATACCGCTCAGCCGCACATCCTCTTCGCTGAAGTGCTCTGGCCGTAGACCCATAACCACTGGCTTGTCGGGCTGCTCCACCAGCTCTGCGGTATGGCGGGCCGTTGGCCAGGGCAGCAGCAGGTCGGCTTCGTCGGGGGTGGCAATGCGCAGTGCATAGCCATCGCCGTCGGCTTCCAGCGTGGCGCGGATGAAGTTCATCGACTCCACCGGATTGTTGTAGGCCTCATCGGGGCTGCCCAACGTTTGCGGGCAAGGCTACGTACTGGCCGTCATAACGCATCATATCGGCCACAATTTCTGGTAACAGGTCGTTCCAGCCTTCGGCATTCGCCACTTCATTTAAGTCACCTAGCAGGCCAAGCTCGCCCCACTCCTGAAGATTATTATCGTTTTAGGGGCTAGATGATGGTGGAGCGCTCCGCCTACCGCAAGCGGCTATCGACTAAGGTGGCAGAGCGAAAATGACAGCGACAAATGCTAAAGCCCAAAGCGCTGCTTCAGGAATAACGCCACCGCTGCTTCGCCGTGGTGGCCGATCCGCCGGGCTTCTGGCACGCGATCGAACAGCGCCGGATGAGCGTTGGCCATCACCTGGGCCTCGCCTGCCAGGGTGAGCATTTCGGTGTCGTTGAGGTTATCGCCAAAGGCTAGGCAATCGGCGGCAGTGAGCCCAAGCGACTCCAGCAACGCCGCGAGCGCCACGCCTTTATTCACTCCGCCCGCCATGATCTCTAGCGAGTCCACCGTGGAGTAGGTAATGTGCAGCCCATCGCCATGCGCCGCTTGGGCCTGAGCCTCCAGCTCTGCCAGCGCATCCGGGTTGCCCAAATAGAGCACTTTACCTACGCCGTTGGCGTCCATCTGCTCCGGTGGCACGACCTCATAGCGAAAGCCCGTCGAGGCGTGCAGTGAAAGCAGGTGTGGCGCTTCGGCGTCCACATGCCAGCCCGCTTCGCGGTAAAGGTTGAGGCGCACCTGTGGCGGCCGGGGTAAATGAATCAGCGCGTGGGCGTGATCCGGGTTGAGGTGCGACGCGCTAACCAAGCCACCGTCTGGGTCGTGGGTGTAAGCCCCGTTGGTGCTAATCAGGTGAGCAGGCACGCCCAGCTCATCGCGGAAGACGCGCATATCGTGGTAGTGGCGGCCCGAAGCCAGCGCCAGGTGGTGCCCCTGCCGAACCAACTCTTGGAGCACCTCAATGGTGCTGTCATGTAACCGGTGGTCGCTGCCTAACAGGGTACCGTCAAGGTCGGAAACGATCAGGCGAGGGGTCATCAAAGCGCTCCTTGTGCGTTAGCAGAGTAACGTTGCAGTTCGCTCAGCTTAACCGATTCAGCCAACCGTAAGTAAGTCATTGACTTGCCGTCGCCGTCGCCACTTCCCCAGGGGCAACGATTGGCGCAGCCAGTGGGAATCCGTATAGTGGCAACCTACTCTCGCCAACTGATTGAACACATGCTTCAAAACAACTCCCTGCTTGCCCAGCTCAAGCAACAGATCCGTGAAACCACCCCGCGCGCTGAAGGGGTGATCAAAGCCACAGAAAAAGGCTTTGGTTTTCTTGAAACTGATAGCGGCGAATCCTATTTCGTGCCGCCCCCCGCCATGAAACAGGTGCTGCACGGCGACCGTGTGGAAGCCGTGATTCACGAGAACGGCGATAAAAAATCGGTTGAGCCTGAAAAGCTTATTGAAGCCGGTTTAGACCGCTTCGTTGCTCGCGTGCAAAAGCGCGAAGGCCGCCTCGCGGTGGTGCCGGATCACCCCTCGATTCGCAACGTTCTAAAAGCACGCATCAAAAATAGCCTGGATGAAGACTCCATTGCCGACGGCGATTGGGTCGTGGCGCGTTTGGTGCGTCACCCGCTAAAAGAGAACGACCGCGGCTTCTTCTCCCAGATCGATGAGTTGGTGGCCAAAGCCGACGACCCCGCCGTGCCGTGGCGCGTGACGCTTGCTCGCCACGCGCTGGAGCAAGAGTGCCCGGATGCCGGCAGCGATTGGCCGCTACGCGACGAGGGACTGACGCGGGAAGACCTCACCGCACAGCCCTTCTTTACCATCGACGGCGAAAAGACGCGAGACATGGACGATGCCCTACATGTGGTGACCCGTCCCGAAGGCGGCTGGCAGCTGAGCGTGGCGATTGCCGACCCCACCGCTTATGTGGAAGAGGGCCACGCTGCTGACCTGGAAGCCCGCGTCCGTGCATTTACCGTGTACCTGCCGGGCCAGAACGTGACCATGTTGCCCGAGCAGTTGGCGGATGATCTTTGCTCGCTGCGGGAAGGCCAAGAGCGCCCTGCCCTGGCCTGCACGCTGAACATTAACGCCGACGGCAGCCTGGGCGACTACCGCTTCTTCGCGGCCAACGTGAAGTCCCACGCTAAGCTAGTGTACGAGCGCGTCTCTGATTGGATTGAAGGTCAAGGCGACTGGGCACCGGCAGATAATATTGCCGAGCAGCTACACGCCCTGCGTGAGCTGACCGAAGCGCGTACCGCGTGGCGCAACGAGCACGCGCTGGTATTTAAAGATCGTCCTGATTACGTGTTTGATCTGGATGAAGCGGGCAACGTGCTGGGGATTCACACCGAAGACCGCCGCATTGCCAACCGTATGATCGAAGAGTCGATGATTGCTGCCAACGCCTGCTGCGCGGATTTCCTGGCTAGCCATATCGGCCACGGAATCTTCAACGTACACCGCGCTTTCGAGCCGGAAAAAGCTGAAGCGGCACAAGAGTTCCTGGCGACTCAAGACATCGAAGTGGCCCAGGAAGCACTTACCGAGCTTGCCCACTATAAGGAGCTGAAGCGTGCGCTTGAAAGCCGCGACGACGCTTGGCTGGATGCGCGCCTGCGCCGTTTCCAGGGCTTCACCAGCATGTCGGCTCAGCCTGGCCCGCACTTCGGCCTGGGGCTGCCCGCCTACGCCACCTGGACCTCGCCGATTCGTAAGTATGGCGATATGGTCAACCACCGCTTGATCAAGCGCGTGCTGAAGGGTGAGCAGGCTCCGGCAGAAGCCAGCCAGCAGCTCACCGAGCAGCTCACCGAGCGCCGCCGTCTGAACCGTATGGCCGAGCGCGACGTGAAAGATTGGCTTTACGTGCGCTACCTGACCCCGGCGGCGCAGAATCAGGACACCTTCGACGCCGAAATCATGGCGATCAACCGTGGCGGTATGCGGGTTCGCCTGATAGAAAACGGCGCGACGGCGTTCGTGCCTGCCCCCTTGATGCACAGTGACCGCGATAAAGTGGTCATCGATGACAAAGAGGGCCGCATTCAGATCGAAGGCGAAGAGCGCTTCAAGCTGGGCGATAGCCTGCGCGTATCACTCACGGAAGCCCGTGAAGAGACACGATCGCTGGTCGCCAAACCTGCTGACTAAACGCAGCCAACACGTGTTCGCGCCACGGCTTTGCCGTGGCGTTTTTATTTCTGCTCCAAGGTGACGTTGTCGCAGAACTGACTTATTTCTACCCTAAGGTAATTCGATGACACTCATGTGGCTCGGAGGTTACCTTGCACATCGCCGATGTGACCATGTTCCACGCCCCGGCAAGTGGCGGCGTTCGCACCTATTTACAGGCCAAGCACCGCGTCCTCTCGCGCACACCCAACCTCCGTACCAGCCTGCTGGTGCCAGGGGCTGAGCGTGATAGTTTGGGCGACCACCACACGCTACCAGCGCTGCATCTGCCTCTTGGACAAGGCTATCGATTCCCGCTGCGCCGCCGCCCTTGGCGTGATGCTTTGGTAGACCTCTCCCCCACGTTGATCGAAGCAGGTGATCCGTATGTGACCGCCTGGGCCGCGCTGGAGGCTGGCCAGCGGCTAGGTGTGCCAGTGGTGGGGTTCTACCACTCCGACTTACCTAACTTAATGGGGGACCGTTTTGGCCGCCATGTTCGCCAACGGCTAATTCGCTACGTGGTGGACCTGTACCAGCGCTTTGATAGCGTGCTTGCTCCCTGCCATGCGATGGCCAACCGACTCACCGAGTGGGGCGTGCCCAACGTGCGCGTGCAGTCGTTAGGGGTTGATTTAGAGCAGTTTCACCCTTCACGACGCGACCCCGGCTTCCGTACGGCCATGGGTATTCCTGCGGATAAAAAGCTGCTGATCTTTGTTGGCCGCTTTTCCCGAGAAAAGAATATCGACGTACTACTCGCCACCATGCGGGCGCTTGGCAGCAACTACCACCTGCTGCTGATGGGGCCGGGCATGCCGACTCAAGTACCTAGCAATGTCACGGTGGTAAACCGCTGCTGCGGTAGCCATGAAGTGGCCCGAGCGCTTGCCAGTAGCGATGCGCTGCTGCATGCGGGCACCCGCGAAACCTTTGGGCTGGTGGCCCAGGAAGCGATGGCCAGCGGCCTGCCGGTGATTGGCGCGCGGGCAGGCGCGCTGATCGAGAACGTACCGCTGGGCGCGGGCGTGCTCTGCCAGCCGCTTGACCCTGACGCGATGGCGGACGCCTGCTCCGCGCTGTTTAGCAACGATATTGCCGCCAGCGGACGCTACGCGCGCCATTTTGTTGAGCGCCAGTTTAGCTGGGATAGCGTCATTGGCTCGCTGCTGACGCACTATGTCGACCTCTGTGGACTCGAACAGCCCGATGCCCGTGTCGTCCGTCGCTAAACCTCAACGGCTGCTGCGCTTTCGTCCGCTACACGCCGTTCTACTGCTGGCTGCTCTGGTAGCGCCACTGGTGCTCACATCGCTTGCAGGGGGCAGCAAAGCGTTTGAGCATGTGGCGCAGTTTCCCATTAGCCTACTGGTTCTGATGATCGCCATGGCGGCGCTATGCTGGAACTTGAACGCCGCCCGGCTGCGCCTGATGCTCAACGGCCGAGCTGGCCAGCTTGGGCAGCGCGGCGCGCTGGGCATCGAGCTGGCGGCGAAGTGCGCGCTCTGCGCAACGCCAGGCGGTAGCGGCGGCCCGGCCACTCTGCTGTTATTACTTGCCCAGCGGGGATTTTCGCCCTCAAAAGGCACCGCCGTGTTTCTCATCGACCAGGGGTGCGACCTGCTGTTCTTTCTGCTGATGCTGAGCGGTTTGGTGGCGATGTCGGTTTTCGGGGATGCCCAGTGGCCACACCAGGGGCTGGTACAGCTCTCGTTACTGGGATTGGCGCTGTTAGCGGTGGGCGTCTCGCTGATGATGGGGTACTTACCCAAGCTGCTGCGTACTCAACGCCAGTGGCTAGCCTGGATACGCCCTAGCCGCAGGCGCTGGCTGGTTAGGCGACTGTTACGCTGTCGCCATGCGCTGCGTATGACGCTGGCGCTACCCAAAGCCACGTTGGCAGCGATGCTGGCACTCACGACCCTACACTGGCTGCTGCGCTACAGCTTGCTGTACCTAGCGGTGATTGGCATCGGGGGGCATGCCGACTGGCTCTGGACGTTTTTAACTCAGATGCTAGCTATGGCCGCCAGCCAATTCAGCTTTCTCCCTGGCGGCGCAGGGGCGGCTGAAGTGGGGGTGGGAAGCCTGTTGCTGCCCTTGATGGGCCGGGAGCAGGCCGTGGCCGCCGTGCTGGTCTGGCGGCTGATTAGCTACCACTTGTATCTTGCCGCCGGTGCGCCGCTGCTACTGCTCTACAGCGCGCGACTGCTGCGTCAGCGCTAGCCGCCTCACCGCTTTACTTAACCTCCTCAAACGCAAAAAGGGCACCCAAGGTGCCCTTTTCAGCGTCACGAAGAAAGTGCGCGGCTTACCAGCCGGTCACTTCTTTCAGCGCGTCGCCAATTTGCGCCAAAGAGCGAACGGTTTTCACACCGGCGTCTTCAAGAGCCGCAAATTTCTCATCGGCAGTACCTTTACCGCCAGAGATGATGGCGCCAGCGTGGCCCATACGCTTGCCAGGAGGTGCTGTCACACCGGCAATGTAGGAAACCACCGGCTTGGAAACGTTGGCCTTGATGTAAGCCGCGGCTTCTTCTTCGGCAGTGCCGCCGATTTCGCCGATCATCACGATCGCTTCGGTTTTCGGGTCCTTCTCGAACATCTCCAGGATGTCGATGAAGTTAGAACCCGGAATCGGGTCGCCGCCGATACCGACACAGGTAGACTGACCGAAACCGTGGTCAGTGGTCTGCTTAACGGCTTCGTAAGTCAGGGTACCAGAGCGGGAAACGATACCAACGCGGCCCGGCTGGTGGATGTGACCCGGCATGATACCGATTTTGCACTCACCGGGAGTGATCACGCCCGGGCAGTTCGGGCCGATCAGGCGTACGCCCAGCTCGTCGCATTTTACTTTTGCGTCGAGCATATCGAGGGTCGCGATGCCTTCGGTGATGCACACGATCAGCTTGATGCCAGCGTTCGCAGCTTCAAGGATCGAGTCTTTGCAGAACGGTGCCGGTACGTAGATCACGCTGGCTTCTGCGCCGGTTTTCTCGACCGCTTCTTTCACGGTGTTGAAAACAGGCAGGCCCAGGTGCGTCTGGCCGCCTTTGCCCGGCGTAACACCACCGACCATTTGCGTGCCATAGGCAATCGCCTGCTCGGAGTGGAACGTGCCCTGGCCACCGGTGAAACCTTGGCAGATGACCTTGGTGTTCTTATCGATCAGGATGCTCATTACTTGCCCTCCGCTGCTTTTACAACCTGCTGAGCCGCGTCGGTCAGACTGGTAGCAGCGATGATGTTCAGACCGCTAGACGCCAGTTTTTCAGCGCCCAATTCAGCGTTGTTACCTTCCAGGCGAACGACCACCGGGACGTTAACGCCCACTTGCTCAACGGCACCGATGATGCCTTCAGCAATCATGTCGCAACGAACGATGCCGCCGAAGATGTTCACCAGAACAGCTTTCACGTTGTCGTCAGACAGGATGATCTTGAACGCTTCTGCGACGCGCTCTTTGGTCGCGCCGCCGCCAACGTCCAGGAAGTTAGCGGGTTTGCCGCCACTCAGGTTGACGATATCCATGGTGCCCATAGCCAGGCCTGCGCCGTTGACCATGCAACCGATGTTACCGTCGAGGGCGACGTAGTTAAGTTCCCACTTCGCCGCGTCGGCTTCACGCTGATCTTCCTGGGAAGGATCGCGCATGGCCTGCAGGTCCGGGTGACGGTACAGGGCGTTGCTGTCGAGGCCCAGTTTGGCATCCAAGCAGTGCAGGTTGCCTTCGTCAGTGATGACCAGCGGGTTGATCTCAAGAAGTGCCAAATCCTTGTCGTGGAACAGCTTGGAGAGACCCAGGAAGATCTTGGTGAACTGCTTCACCTGATCGCCTTCCAGACCCAGCGCGAACGCCAGCTCACGCGCCTGGTAGGGCTGTGCGCCGACCAGCGGATCGATTTCAGCTTTGAGAATCTTTTCCGGCGTCTCTTCGGCGACGGTTTCAATCTCAACACCGCCTTCGGTAGAGGCCATGAAGACCACACGGCGGGTAGTACGGTCAACGACCGCGCCCAGGTAGAGCTCGTCGGCGATGTTGGTGCAGGTCTCTACCAGAATCTTGGCAACCGGCTGACCTTTTTCGTCAGTCTGGTAAGTGACCAGGTTCTTGCCCAGCCACTGCTCGGCGAAGGTTTTGGCTTCTGCCGGGTCCTTGATCAGCTTGACGCCGCCCGCTTTACCGCGGCCGCCAGCGTGAACCTGGGCTTTGACGACCCACATGTCGCCGCCGATTTTTTTGCACGCTTCTACTGCTTCTTCGGGAGTGTCCACGGCAAAGCCTTTGGACACTGGCAGACCATAATCAGCAAACAGCTGTTTGCCTTGATACTCGTGAAGGTTCATCGATTCATGCCATTGGTTGCATGTGACTCGAACGATGATCAGTCGCCCTGAAGAACATCTTGCAGGTGCTGGTCATCCCCGTGCTTTCATGACGGCGAGTTGCCCACGCCGCCATGAAAGTGTTGCGCCACCTGACGGTGGCGCTTGGTTGTTGCTTAGCGAATTACTTGCGCTTCTTGCGGTTGGCCATGTGAATGGCATGACCTTCTACCGCCAGAGCAGCTTCGTGCACGGCTTCCGACATGGTCGGGTGCGCGTAGCAGGTCAATGCCAGGTCTTCGGCGCTGGAGCCGAACTCCATGGCGATCACGCCCTGGGCGATCATCTCACCGGCGTGCTGACCCACGATGTGCATACCGAGAATACGGTCGGTTTCCGCATCGGCAATGATCTTAGCGCTGCCTTCGGTGGCGTTGTTGGCCATGGCACGGCCGCTGGCTGCGAAGGGGAAGCTACCGGTCTTGACTTCGATACCCTTGGCCTTGGCGTCCTGCTCGGTCATGCCGACCCAGGCCACTTCCGGGAAGGTATAGATGACGCTGGGGATAGTGTCGTAGTTCATCTCGGCCTTGTGACCGGCGATGATGTCCGCCACCATGATGCCCTCTTCAGACGCTTTGTGCGCCAGCATCGGACCGCGTACACAGTCACCGATGGCGTAGACGCCCGGCACGTTGGTGCGGCACTGGTCGTCCACGAAGATGAAGCCACGCTCGTCCAGCTCGACGCCCACGCCATCGGCCACAACGCCTTTGGTATAAGGACGACGGCCGACACATACGATCAGCTTGTCGAAGGTCATCTCTTGATCGCCGTTGGCATCGGTGTACTTGACGACGACTTCGTCACCGTTCGCTTCCGAACCGGTCACACGGGCACCCAATTTGATGTCCAGCCCCTGCTTCTTGAGCAGTTTCTGGGTCTCTTTGGCAATCGCGGTGTCGACCATCGGCAGGAAGGAGTCCATCGCTTCCAGCACGGTGACTTCAGAACCCAGACGGTTCCATACGCTGCCCAGCTCCAGGCCGATGACGCCCGCGCCAATGACGCCAAGACGCTTCGGCGTTTCCTGGAATTCCAGTGCGCCGGTGGAATCGACGATTAGGCCTTCGGTCAGCGGCGTGGGCGGAATTTCCACCGGCACGGAGCCTGCCGCGATGACGATGTTGTCGGCGTCGTAAGTGGTGGTGTTGCCGTCGAGGTCGGTCACCTCAACCTGCTTGCCAGACACCACTTTACCGGTACCTTCGATGGCGGTCACGCCGTTGGCCTTGAACAGGCCAGAGATGCCGCCGGTCAAGTTCTTAACGATCTTGTCCTTGCGCGCCATCATCTTCTTGACGTCCATGGTCACGTCGCCGGCTTCGATACCCATGTCGTCGAAATCGTGCTTGGCTTCGACGAACTTGTGCGAGGCTTCAAGCAGCGCTTTGGACGGGATACAGCCTACGTTCAAGCAGGTACCGCCGTGAACGACGTTACCTTCTTTACCGATCCATTTTTCAACACAGGCGGCTTTCAAACCCAGCTGCGCAGCGCGGATAGCCGCTACGTAGCCACCAGGGCCTGCACCAATAACGATCACGTCAAACTTGTCAGCCATGTTGGCTCCTTTAGCTTGGTGGCCTCCTCCCGGGTGGATGACAGCGGGTAGGAGGCTGTGTGCGATTAACTCAGCGTGCTCAGCACTAGCGAAGGCGGATCAGCGCGCTTCGTTATACGTCTAGCAGCAGACGGGCCGGGTCTTCCAGCAGCTCTTTAATCGTAACCAGGAATTGTACCGCGTCTTTGCCGTCGATCATGCGGTGGTCGTAAGAGAGTGCCAGATACATCATCGGGCGAATTTCGACCTTACCGTTCACCGCCATCGGGCGTTCCTGGATCTTGTGCATCCCCAGGATAGCGGTTTGCGGCGGGTTGATGATCGGGGTCGACATCAGCGAGCCAAAGATACCACCATTGGTGATGGTAAAGGTGCCGCCCTGCATTTCGTCGATGCCGAGCTTACCGTCACGCGCACGCTTGCCAAAGTCGACAATCGTCTTCTCGACGTCGGCAATTTTCATGTTGTCAGTGTCACGCAGAACCGGCACCACGAGACCACGATCCGTCGATACGGCAACACCGATGTCCTGGTAACCATGGTAAACGATATCGGTGCCATCGATGGAGGCGTTGACATCCGGGAAACGCTTGAGAGCTTCGGAGGCGGCTTTCACGAAGAAGCCCATGAAACCAAGCTTGGTGTCGTGGGCCTTCAGGAAGGTATCTTTGTACTGGGCACGCAGCGACATCACCGCACCCATGTCCACTTCGTTGTACGTGGTCAGCATGGCAGCGGTCTGCTGTGCCTGAACCAAGCGCTTGGCGATGGTTTGACGCAGACGGCTCATCGGTACGCGCTTCTCGGCACGCTCACCCTCGACCGCTGGCGCAGCAGCGGCTTTGGCGGGTGCAGAGGACTTGGCCGCTTTCTTGGCCGAACCATCCTTGACGGCTTTCTGAACGTCTTCTTTCAGAATGCGACCGCCTTTGCCGGTACCTTCGATCTTGGAAACGTCCAGATCGTGCTCGGCAACCATCTTGCGAGCAGCCGGTGCCAACACTTTGCCACCCACCTTCTCATCGGCGCCTTCATCGTCAGCGTCGCTGGAAGCGCTGCTGGAAGAAGAAGCGCTGGCCTGGTCACTGCCACCGCCCTCTACGAAGGTTGCCAGAATCGCTTCGGACTCAACCTGGCTGCCTTCTTCTGCCTTGATTTCCGCCAGGGCACCATCGGCAGGCGCTACGACTTCCAGCACGACCTTGTCGGTTTCGATGTCGGCCAGCACTTCGTCACGCTTGACCGCTTCGCCTACTTTCTTGTGCCAGGTCGCCACGGTGCCTTCCTGAATGGACTCGGGGAAGCTAGGTGCCTTCACGTCGTGCTGCTTGCCTCCGGCTGGCTTGGCGGCTTCTTTGGACTCGGCCTTCTCGGCGCTGTCATCGCTGGCGGCACTCTCTTTCTTGCTGCCAGCACCGCTCGCTTCGCCGATCTTGCCCAATACCTGCTCGGACTCGACGGTATCGCCTTCTTCGGCCATCACGTCGGTCAGGGTTCCCGCTTCCGGTGCGACGACTTCAAGTACCACTTTATCGGTCTCGATTTCAACGATCAGCTCGTCGCGTTCGACGCTGTCACCCGGCTTTTTGTGCCACGCGGCCACGGTGCCTTCGGCAACGGATTCCGGAAAGGTTGGCGCTTTGATCTCAGTAGCCATGTCGTTTCCCTTATGTGTTCTCTAAACCCGGTGGGCGCTTATAGGTTAAAAGCGTCTTCCACCAGCTGGCGCTGCTGTTCAGTGTGGACGGACATGTAGCCCGCTGCCGGAGCAGCCGAGGCAGGACGCCCTGCGAATTTCAACTCACGTCCAAGGCCATCTTTCAACATATCGGCCACGGTACGCATGTGGTGCTGACTGGAGTACCAGGCGCCTTGGTTCAGCGGCTCTTCCTGACACCATACGATGTCTTCCACATTGGCATACGCCTGGAGCACTTCCAGAAGCTCTTCTTTCGGGAAGGGATAGAGCTGCTCTAGACGAATGATCGCCGTGTCGTCACGCTCGTTTTCAGCGCGCCAGTTAACCAGATCGTAGTAGACCTTGCCTGCGCACATAATGACGCGGGTGACGTTGTCGGCGTCGAGATTCGCTTGATCCGGCAGTACCATGTGGAACTTGCCGTAGGCGAGATCTTCCAAGCTCGACACTGCTTCTTTGTGGCGCAGCAGCGACTTAGGCGACATGACCACTAGCGGTTTACGCAGCGGACGAATCACTTGGCGGCGCAGCAGGTGGAAAATCTGCGCTGGCGTCGTCGGTACGCACACCTGCATGTTGTGCTCGGCGCACAGCTGCAAGAAGCGCTCTAGACGGGCAGAAGAGTGCTCGGGCCCTTGGCCTTCATAGCCATGAGGCAGCAGCATGGTCAAGCCGCACAGGCGACCCCACTTGGTCTCACCGGAAGAGATGAACTGATCCACTACCACCTGAGCGCCGTTGACGAAGTCACCAAACTGCGCTTCCCAAATAACCAAGTCATTCGGGGCGGTGGTCGAGTAGCCGTATTCGAATGCCAGCACGGCTTCTTCTGATAGGAAGGAGTCGTGGATGGTAAAGCGCGGCTGACCGTCGGCCATATTCTGCAGCGGCACATAGGTCGACCCGTCTTTCTGGTTGTGCACGACCGCGTGACGGTGGGAGAACGTCCCACGCCCCACATCCTGCCCGGTGATGCGGATAGGATGACCTTGGTCGAGCAACGTGGCGTAGGCCAGCGTTTCGGCAAAGCCCCAGTTGAGCCCCATGCCACCCGCCTGCATTTTACGTCGGTCTTCGTAGATTTTGGCGACCTGACGCTGAACATCGACACCGTCGGGGATTTCACACATCTTCGCCGCCAGCTGTTGCAGGCGTTTCATGTCGAAGGTGGTGTCGGCATTGCCGGTCCACTCATGGCCCAGGTAGGGAGCCCAGTCGACGAACAGCGACTTGTTGGGTTCCTGAACCAGCGCGTTGGCCACGTGATTGCCTGCCACGAGATCATCGCGGTAGGTTTCCACCATGGCTTTGGCGTCGTCTTCGGACAGCACGCCCTGCTCGATCAGGCGCTGCGCATACAGCGTGCGTGAGGAGGGGTGATCCTTGATCTTGGCGTACATCAGCGGCTGGGTGCCCGATGGCTCGTCGGCCTCGTTATGGCCGCGACGGCGGTAGCACACCAGGTCGATGACGACGTCTTTCTTGAACTGCTGACGGTAATCCAGGGCCACTTGGGTGGCGTGAATGACCGCGTCCGGATCATCGCCGTTGACGTGGAAGATCGGCGCCTGAACCATCTTGGCAATGTCAGTACAGTATTCGGTGGAGCGTGCATCGGCCGGGTTGGAGGTCGTGAACCCCACCTGGTTGTTGATGACGATGTGTACCGTGCCACCGGTCTTGTAGGCGCGGGTCTGAGACATCTGGAATGTCTCCATGACCACACCCTGTCCCGCGAAGGCGGCATCGCCATGAACATTGATCGGCAGCACTTTGCTTCCGTCAGCGTCATTGCGGCGATCCTGGCGGGCACGTACCGAGCCTTCCACCACCGGCGCGACGATTTCGAGATGCGACGGGTTGAACGACATGGCCAGGTGGACTTCGCCACCAGGCGACATGACGTTGGAGCTGAAGCCCTGGTGGTATTTCACGTCACCAGAACCACGCTCGATGACTTTCTTGCCATCGAACTCGTCGATCAGATCCGCAGGGTTCTTGCCCAGGATGTTGACCAGCAGATTCAAGCGGCCACGGTGGGCCATGCCGATCACGACTTCCTTGGTGCCATAGCCACCGGCGCGCTGAATCAGCTCGTCCATCATCGGTACGAACGACTCGCCACCTTCCAGGCCGAAGCGCTTGGTACCCGGGTACTTGGAGGCCAGGTAATTTTCCAGGCCTTCCGCAGCCGTCAGGCGTTCCAGTACGTGCTTGCGCACGTCATCGCTGAACTTAGGCGCACTACGTACCGACTCAAACCGACGCTGCAGCCAGCGCTTCTCTTCGGTATCCACGATGTGCATGATTTCGCAGCCGATGGAGCGGCAGTAGGTCTGCTCCAGCGCGTCGACGATCTCGCGCAGCGGTGCTTTATCAATACCCAGGAAGAAAGAACCTGTCTGGAACTCGGTATCAAGATCAGCTTTGGACAGCTGATGGAATGACAGGTCGAGGTCAGGGACGGGGGTGGGATTACGCAGACCAAGCGGGTCGATATTGGCCTTTTGATGGCCACGGAAGCGATACGCGTTGATCAGCTGCAGAACTTTGACCTGCTTTTTGTTTTCACCGCTGTCGGACGCGGCGACTACCCGGCCTGGGCGCCTTTCACGGCCAAGCTGGTAGAACTGATCACGAATGGGGCTTAGTGGAACATCGTGGGAGGCACTGCCTTCAGCACGCGGCAACTGATCGAAATAGCTGCGCCACTCGTCTGAGACAGAATCAGGATCGGCGAGGTACTGCTCGTAAAGCGCTTCCACGTAGTGGACATTGCCACCACTAACGTGAGAGGAACGCCACATCAACTCCATTATGCCTTGTTGCATCTCTCGGTCACCCTGCACTGATGGGGTGGTATCGGCATCGCTGCATGCGTGCAACGACATCGCTATTGCCCTGCCGGCGGGGCGGGACGTTTGCCGGCGGCGCCGACCTGTGGCCGGTAGCCCTTTTCATACACGTATGATGACGCGTTTCATTACCAGTTCATGCTCAAAAGCCGGTACTTGTCGCACCGGCTTTTAAACTTGGCTGATCCATGGTGCGGCGCGTCGCCGCACCATGACAGCCCCTATGATAACAAGCGAAGCGCCACGATTTAAGTAGCTTTGTGATGCAACTTACGTGGTAGTCGCTTTTTTTCACAGGATTAATGAGTTACGTCGCATCTGCGAGCAACATTTCACGAATTTTACCAATTGCACGGGTCGGATTCAGACCTTTCGGGCATACCGCCACGCAGTTCATGATGCCGCGGCAACGGAACACCGAGAACGGGTCTTCCAGGCTGGTCAGACGCTCACGCGTGGCGGTATCGCGACTGTCGGCCAGGAAGCGGTATGACTGCAGCAGACCCGCCGGGCCCACGAACTTGTCCGGGTTCCACCAGAACGACGGGCATGAAGTCGAGCAGCACGCACACAGAATACACTCGTACAGACCATCCAGTTTGTCGCGCTCTTCCGGCGACTGCAGACGCTCAATGGCTGGCGCTGGCGTATCGTTCTGCAGGTACGGCTGAATACGCTCGTACTGCTTATAGAACAGACCCATGTCAACCACCATATCACGGATGACCGGGAGGCCAGGCAGCGGGCGCAGCGTCAGTTTGTTGTTTTTCACAACATCGGACAGCGGCGTGATGCATGCCAAGCCGTTTTTGCCGTTCATGTTCATGCCATCGGAACCGCATACACCTTCACGGCAGCTACGGCGATAGGCTAAACCGCTGTCTTGCTCTTTCATCAGGTGCAAAACATCCAGCACCATCAGATCACGGCCTTTGGTATCGACCTGAAACTCCTGCATATAAGGCGCGGAGTCGGTTTCCGGATTGTAGCGGTATACGGATACCTGAAGATTGGACATGGTGACTCCCTCTCGTCAGTGCGGAGATTAGTAGGTGCGAACCTTAGGCTCGAACGTATCAACAGTTTTCGGCTTGAAGTTAACGTCGCGCTTCTTCAGCTCTTTAGTTGCTGGGAAGTAGAGCGAGTGTTTCAGCCAGTTGACATCATCACGGTCTGGGTAGTCGTAGCGCGAGTGGGCACCACGGCTCTCTTTACGCTCAAGGGCAGCAATCGCCGTTGCTTCTGCCACTTCCATCAGGTTGTCCAGCTCCAGCGCCTCAACACGAGCAGTGTTGAATACATTGGATTTGTCCGGCAGGTGCGCATTGGCAATACGGCCACGCAGTTCCGCTAGCTTTTTGACACCTTCCTGCATGTTTTTCTCTTCACGGAATACACCGAAAGAGTTCTGCATGATGTCTTGAAGCTCGGCTTTCAGCTCAGGAATGCTTTCGCCGCCCTCTTCAGACTCGTTCCAGCGCGTAATACGCTTCATGGCGAATTCGATGTCTGACTCGGAAGCGTCCAGATACTCGATACCTTCGTTCAGCGCGCCTTCGATGAACATGCCCGCAGCGCGACCGAAGACCACCAGATCCAGCAGCGAGTTACCGCCCAAGCGGTTAGCACCGTGTACCGATACACACGCCGCTTCGCCACACGCGAACAGACCGTTGACGATCTTGTCGTTACCGCTCTCGTCCTGGGTGATCGCTTGACCATGAATGTTAGTCGGGATACCGCCCATCATGTAGTGGCAGGTCGGCACGACTGGAATCGGGTCTTTCGCCGGATCAACGTGAGCGAAGGTTTTAGACAGCTCTACGATACCCGGCAGACGCTTACCAAGCACTTCTTCGCCCAGGTGATCCAACTTCAGGAACACGTGGTCGCCCTTCTCGCCACAGCCGCGGCCTTCGAGGATTTCCATGACCATGGAACGCGCCACGACGTCACGGCCCGCCAGGTCTTTGGCGTTGGGCGCATAGCGCTCCATGAAACGCTCGCCATCCTTGTTGACCAGGTAGCCACCTTCACCACGGCAACCTTCGGTGACCAGCGTGCCCGCACCGTAAATACCGGTCGGGTGGAACTGCCACATTTCCATGTCCTGCATCGGGAAGCCGGCGCGTAGCGCCATGCCGATACCGTCACCGGTGTTGATCAGGGCGTTAGTGGTCGACGCGTAGATGCGTCCGGCACCGCCGGTCGCCAGCACGGTGGCTTTCGACTTGACGTGCACCACTTCGCCGGTTTCGATACACATGGCGATACAGCCCACCACGTCACCGTTGGCGTTCTTGACCAGATCCACCGCGTACCACTCGTTCAGGAACGTGGTGTTGTTCTTCAGGTTGTTCTGGTAAAGGGTGTGCAGCAGCGCGTGACCGGTACGGTCGGCGGCGGCGCAGGTACGTGCGGCCTGACCACCTTCACCAAAGTTCTTGGACTGACCACCGAACGGACGCTGATAGATGCGGCCATTGTCGAAACGCGAGAACGGTAGGCCCATGTGCTCGAGTTCGAAGACGGCCTTGGGGCCTTCCGAACACATGTACTCGGCAGCGTCTTGGTCAGCGATATAGTCGCCGCCCTTGACGGTGTCATACATGTGCCAGCGCCAGTCGTCGTTCGGGTCGGCGGAGGCAATCGCACAGGTAATACCGCCTTGAGCAGAAACCGTGTGAGAGCGTGTCGGGAACACTTTGGACAGTACGGCTGTCTTCTTACCAGATTTTGCCAGTTCAAGCGCAGCACGCAGGCCAGAGCCACCACCACCGATGATAATGGCGTCGAATGTCAGGCTACGAAGGTTAGACATGTATCAAGCTCCCCACAGAATTTGAATGCCCCACACCAGGTACACGAAGATGGCCAGAATGATCAGCGTCTGGGCACCCACGCGCAGGCGAGTGGACTTGAGGTAATCGGTGGTGACGGTCCACAAACCGATCCAGGCGTGCGCAGCGATAGAGACAAACGCCAGCAGCGAGAAAATGCGCATCCACGTTTGCTCGAACAGCCCGCTCCAGGTGTAGTAGTCCAGGTTCGGATTAAACAGCAGGTAGGCAACAACGAAAACCGTGTAAAGGGCCAGGATGACCGCAGAAACGCGCTGCATCAGCCAGTCGGACAGCCCGCTACGGCCAAAACTTGTGATATTGGTTACCATACCCAAACTCCTGCCAGAATAATCAGAACTGCACTCACTACCACAGTAGCCTGTGCTTTTTTAACGCCACCTTCTAAGGTCACCCCAATATTGGCGTCCATCAGCAGGTGCTTGATGCCTGCCACAAAGTGGAATGCCAAGGCAGACAGCAGCCCCCACGCAACGAGCTTGGCAAAGAAGTTGTTGGCTAAGGCACTGCTGACAGCATCGAAGCCAGCCGGAGATGACAGGGATTTACCCAACGCCCAAAAAGCGAAAATCAGGCCAACGAACAGGATCACACCCGTGATACGGTGTGTAATCGACGTTAGCGCCGGTAGTGGGAAATGTATCGTCGTTAGATCTAGGTTTACGGGTCGTTTGCTATTCACGGCGTTATACACACTCTCTTGGCCCGCTCAGCGACAGGTCGGGCATAGCCCGAGCGGGCAGTGGTTGCTGGAAGGGGCTCGGCCGTTGCCAAGTCGGGCACGACCACCTACCTGCCGGTCGCGCGCCGTGGATTATAAGAACCTTAGCCCCTGCTGACAAACCGAACTCAGACTGAACTCGACCATGGTGCAAGAAAATAGCCAATGGTCTGAGTCGATTTTGCGATGCAGCATGGTTATAGTGACATTAGATGGACGGTTTGATAAGCCTGTTAACGTATCGTCAACCCTCTGTCACTTAGGTACTATAGACCCCAGTTAATCATATACAATTATTATCCAAAACCGCACATCCCGTACAAGCATGTCTAGCATTACGGCTAATTGACAAAATGTCGCACGCTTCTATAGTGGGCAAGCCTTTTCGCCGGCGCGGCATGCGAAACAACGACTTTACGTCCCAAACCGAACTCGAAAGGAGGCCATCATGGCTGACAGGAAAGCGACATTGACGGTAGACGGTCTCGACAAGACGATCGAACTACCCATGTATTCCGGCACACTTGGCCCCGACGTCATCGACGTGCGCGGCCTAGGTGCTGAAGGCCTGTTTACCTACGATCCCGGCTTCATGGCCACCTCTTCCTGCCAGTCCGCAATCACCTATATCGATGGCGGCAAGGGCGTACTGCTGCACCGCGGCTACCCCATTGAACAACTGGCGAAAGAGTCGAACTTTGTAGAAGTTTGTTACACCCTGCTGTTTGGCGAGCTTCCCAATGATGAGCAGTATGCTGATTTCGAATCTCGCATTCGCAATCACACCATGGTGCATGACCAGATCAACAACTTCTTCAAAGGGTTCCGCCGCGATGCGCACCCGATGTCGATTCTGTGTGGTGTGGTAGGCGGCCTTGCCGCTTTCTACCATGATCACATGGACATTACTCAGGAAGAAGATCGGGTGATCAGCGCTATTCGCCTCATTGCTAAAATGCCGACCCTGGCAGCAATGTCGCACAAATATAACGTTGGCCAACCGTTCAACTATCCGCGCAACGACCTGAGCTATGCAGAGAACTTCCTCTACATGATGTTCAGCAACCCGTGCGAAGAGTACAAGATCAACCCGGTGTACGCGAAAGCCATGGACCGCATCTTTATGCTGCATGCGGACCACGAGCAAAACGCCTCTACCTCGACCGTTCGTCTGGCAGGCTCAACTGGCGCCAACCCGTTTGCCTGTATCAGCGCGGGCATTGCGGCCTTGTGGGGTCCGGCGCATGGCGGTGCCAATGAGGCCGTGCTGAACATGCTCGACGAGATCGGCGACGACTCAGAAGAGAACATTCAGCGCTTCGTCGACAAAGCGAAAGACAAGAACGACCCGTTCAAACTGATGGGCTTCGGTCATCGCGTCTACCGCAACTTCGACCCACGCGCCAAAGTGATGAAAGAGACCTGCGACGAAGTACTGGCCGAACTCGGTATGGCCGATGACCCGCAGCTCAAAATCGCCAAGCGCCTGGAGCAGATCGCCCTGGAAGATGAATACTTCATCGAGCGTAAACTGTACCCGAACGTTGACTTCTACTCAGGCATCATCCTGAAAGCCATGGGTATTCCGACCAATATGTTCACTGTGATCTTTGCAGTATCGCGCACCATTGGCTGGATCTCTCACTGGCACGAAATGCTCAGCGAAAGCTACAAAATCGGCCGCCCGCGCCAGCTGTATATCGGTCACGAAAAACGTGACTATCCTACCAAGTGATTGGCGGCTAACGCGCTAATGCACGCATAGGATGACAAAGGCCACCCACGGGTGGCCTTTTGTTTGCTTCCTACCAACAACAAAGGTGTTTTATGCGATCTATTACCACCGTTGCTTTTATTGGCCTAGGCGTAATGGGCTACCCTATGGCCGGCCACCTTGCCAAACAAGGCCTTACCACTCGCGTTTACAACCGTACTGCCAGCAAGGCAGAGGCATGGGCCAAGGCGTTTGGCGGCACGGCTCATTCAACACCCGCCGAAGCGGCTGAGGGCGCTGATTTAGTGTTGGTATGCGTGGGAAATGACAACGATGTTCGCCAAGTAACCACCGGGCCAGACGGCGCTCTCAGCACCATGATGAGCGGCAGCTACCTAGTAGACCACACCACCGCGTCGGCCGATCTGGCCTTGGAGCTGGACGCAGCTTGCCGAGAGAAAGGCGTTGCATTTATTGATGCACCGGTGTCTGGCGGCCAACAGGGGGCCGAGAACGGCGCGCTAACGATTATGTGCGGCGGTGAGCAAAACCACTTCGACACTGTGGCGCCCTTTCTCAACCACTACGCCCGCGCCGTCACACTGATGGGAACTGCCAGCAGCGGTCAGCTCACCAAGATGGTGAACCAAATCTGTATTGCCGGTTTAGTGCAAGGGCTAGCGGAAGGACTGCATTTTGCGGAACAGGCAGGACTAGACCAGCATCAAGTGATTGACGTCATCTCCAAAGGAGCGGCTGGCTCCTGGCAAATGGAGAACCGCCACAAAACAATGATCGCCAATGAGTATAACCACGGCTTCGCGGTGGACTGGATGCGCAAGGATTTGGGCATTTGCCTAGAGCAAGCACGTAGGCTAAATGCCACCCTCCCCGTTACCGCCCTAGTCGACCAGTTTTATGCGGATGTACAGCGCATGGAAGGTGGCCGCTGGGATACTTCATCGCTATTGAAACGGCTGCGCAAGCCTGAATAACGCTTGACTTTTTAGCACTGCCAGCCTGGACAGGGTTTTCCACACTATCTGTGGATAACCCTGTTCACAACCACTAGAAAACGCCCCACAATCGCCATGGACAGTGACCCAGCCTTAAATTGATCATTTTTTAACCTAACGTAAGACACTGATTTTAAACAAATTAAGCTAAACAGCTGATTTTTTGCTTCATATTTATGTGGCTGTGCACAACCCCTTTCACAAAGATGCAAAAGTGGACAAGTCAAGCACAATATTGACAAAAAACGCGTGAAATAGACGCAAGTTCTAAATGGCGGGAATGCAAAAAGAGCAAGTGAGGAAACTCATTGCTATTTGCTAATCAGAATATTTTGAGGAAGCAGACAAAACGAGGTGGCGTCCCATAAGGGGTTCGAACCCTTGTTACCGCCGTGAAAGGGCGGTGTCCTAGACCACTAGACGAATGGGACGTATCTAACCTGGAAGCATCTTTGACAAGGCAACATCAGTGCTACTGATATTGGTGGAGCCTAGCGGGATCGAACCGCTGACCTCAACACTGCCAGTGTTGCGCTCTCCCAGCTGAGCTAAGGCCCCACATGTCGCGAAGACGGAGCGTATATTACTGATTCGCCTGATCTTCGTCAAGCCTGTTTATCGAAGAAAACGCCGCGCTCTCACGCTAAGATCGCGCGGCGCTCTTCTCAATCACCAGTGACGATGATTATTTACAGGTCGCGGTACTCTTTTTCAAACCGCTTCGCCTGCTTTTTGGACACGCCACCCAATACGGCAATCGCATGGCGAAGCCGTGCACGCGTCACGTCAGAGCCAAGAATAGCCATCGCATCCATCACCGAGGTGCTTGAGGTACTGCCTGTAATGGCAATAAACACTGGTGCCAGGAAGGCCTTCATTTTTAGCTCAAAGTGTTCTGCCAGACTTTTGACTTCCTCCAGCAACGCTTCTTTATGCCAAGCAGAGACGCCTTCAAAGCGCCATACCAGGAACTGCAGCAGCTTCACTAGCTCTTCGTTGTCCAGCTTCACGCTGTCAAAATCATCTTTAGTGATTGTGGGCAAGCCAGAGAAAAAGTGGCCCGCCAGCGGAACAACCTGGGAGAGCGTTTCTACCCGAGGGCGGACTTGCGGCAAAATCTGCTTCACGTAGGCATCATTGAACGCCCACTCACGCAGCGCTTGCAGCAGTGCGTCGTCGTCCAAGTCTTCACGGATATAAACACCGTTCAACCACGTCAATTTCTCTAGGTCGAACACGGGCCCGCCGAGTGAGACACGCTGAATATCAAATTCTGCCATCATCTCTGACAAGCTGAATTTTTCACGCTCATCAGGCATCGACCAACCCATACGGCCCAGGTAATTGGTCACGGCCTGGGGTAAAAAGCCCATGCGGCGATAGTAATTGATCGACGTTGGGTTTTTACGCTTGGAGAGCTTGGACTTATCCGGGTTACGCAGCAGCGGCATATGGCAAAGCTGCGGCATTTCCCAACCAAAGTACTCATACAGCAGTTGATGCTTCGGCGCGGAATTGATCCACTCTTCACCACGCAGCACGTGGGTAATGCCCATTAAATGATCGTCCACCACGTTAGCTAAGTGGTACGTAGGCATACCATCTGATTTCATCAGAATCTGAGCATCAACCTGCGCCCAATCCACTTCAATCGTACCGCGCAGCATATCGCTAACCACGCACACGCCTTCGCTGGGCACGTTCATACGAATCACATAGGGCCAGCTTTCCTGCTCACGACGTGATTGCTCTTCTGCGTCCAGGGCTAAATCAGTTGGCTTCAATGCCAAATGCAGGCCTGCCTCTTTGCGTGACTCGCGCAGCTCATCAAGCTCTTCGCTGGTGCGGTAACACTTAAAGGCATGCCCGGCGTCTAGCAACTGCTGGGCATACTTCGCATAAATATCGCCCCTCTCGCTTTGCCGATACGGCCCGTGGGGACCACCTACATCCGGGCCTTCATCCCACTCAAGCCCCAACCAACGCAATGAGTCGAGAATCATCTGCTCTGACTCAGGAGTGGAGCGTACTTGATCGGTGTCTTCAATACGCAAAATGAACTGACCGCCGTGCTGGCGAGCAAAGCAGAGATTAAACAGTGCAATATAGGCCGTGCCTACATGAGGGTCTCCAGTAGGAGAAGGCGCGATACGAGTACGTACGGTCATCAACAGTTCCCTTTAGCAGTTAAGCGTGGCGCCATTATACGCACCCTAAGAACAACCAACAGCATTGGAAAGGGAACGAGTTTGACTTAAAAGCGTCTGATCGAAAGCTCTCAGAACATAGATAGGAAGATGCGCGTTAAAGCACAATCGCTTAGTATGGTGTAGTACCTATGATTCGTGTTCATAAATGAGAATGGGTTGCACCTTTCTCTGCATGATCAGAGCGCCGTCTTAACGGGCGGAAGTACATTCAACGAGCTGATTTAGCTCATCGATAGGAAAATGAAATGGAATCGCTAGGCTCACGTATCAAGCAACTGCGGCTTAGGGCCAAGCTCAACAAAGCTGCCCTTGCTCGTAAAGTTGGCGTGTCAGATGTCACCATTTCTTACTGGGAGTCCGGGGCGATCAAACAGATCGGCCACGAGCGCTTAGTGGCGCTCGCCGATGCCCTTGATTGCTCGCTGGCGACCCTTTTGGAAGGTGACAGTGCGCCTCAACTGTTGACCCTGACCCATACTGGTCCCCTCCCCTGGGAACAGGTTCAGGCAACGACCATTACCGTACCGCATCATCTGCCGTTGAAGATTGACTGGAAAGCACCTTGCGTGATGGCCACCCCTGGCAAAGAAACGGATTTTTCACCAGTAGCCTCTGGTGATTTGCTGTTGCTTGGCCCAACGCATGTGTTTCATAAAGCAGGCCACTATCTCATCCAGCGTGATGGCCGATTTGTCATTGAGCACTTCTCCAAAGCGCCCACTGACACCTCGATTCATGCGGTGTTGTTAGCACACTGGTGTCCTGCCTAAAGCATCTACCTCCCCATCCCTACTTGTCCTCAATAACGTCCACCTGGTCGCGGGTCCGTCTTGGTTCACTGCCTACCAAGAAACGGCGCGAGTAGGTGGCTACCTGCCCTAACCCATGGCGGGACTGGCTGATGAGCTCTCCCGCCAAGTATTCACCCTGGGTACCAATGCGCGCCTGCACGCTTTCTGGCTGAACGGCAGCCTCACCTAACTGCACGGTGACAAGATAATTGCCATCCGGTAAGCCACTGCCAGAGCCTAGTGGGCCAGCTTCAAATTTACCATTCACCACACGTGTACGCTCTTGCCAGCGTACGCGGCTAATTTCTCGCTCTACCACTACTTGTAGCTGGGCATCATTTGGCAGATTGGTTTCGCCTTCCACCATCAAACGCCGGTCTGGACGTAAAAAAGCAGCGGTTGAAATCATTACATTGAGCGGCTCAACCTGTTGTGCAGGCGGCTCAGGTTCAGAAGCACGCTCTTCGGCCACTGAGTGTGGCTGGTGTTGTGCGACCTCTTCCTCAGGCCCACTACAGCCGTACAACAGCAGGGTACCCACTAGCGCCACGCCAACATAACCTAGCGTTTTCCCCATAATGACTCCTCATCTTCTGTAATAGGCGTAATGCTGCCTCTCTCGGGCTCTCACCATACCGCTTTTGACCACAAAATACGCAAAGTGATGCAGGGGTTTATAAGAGCTGATGAGGGCTGCGCGATAATTGAGACAGACCCCTCACCCCTTCTTAGAGACGCCATGCCTCTCCAAGGGGTCCACAGTGTTAGGACCTCAACGGTCGTACAGAGATAGCTTAGCTTTGTACTGTTCATAGCTTCTTGCGTACAATCGCACGTCAACGATGCCCCTTCGAATACATAGCCATGGTGCACCACCGCTTTTCGCTACACGGCAAGAAACTTGCTATTGGTACATTAGTGGTACATAGAGCATGACTTATAGATAGCATCTTATGATGCAAGTGATTGATATGAAGAAACAAAGCCCAGCAGACATGGCACGCCGATTCTCCGTCGCCCCTATGATGGATTGGACTACCCGAGACTACCGCGCCTTCGCCCGCACGCTCACCAAGCGGGCGCTGCTGTATACCGAGATGGTGACCACCGGTGCGGTGCTGCACGGCTCCCCGCGTGAGCGCTTTTTGGGCTATAGCGAGGTGGAGCATCCGATTGCTTTGCAGTTGGGGGGCAGCGATGCGGGTGAGCTGGCGGAGTGCGCAGCGATTGCGCAGGCGTGGGGCTATGATGAGGTCAACTTAAACGTTGGCTGCCCCAGCGACCGGGTGCAGAACAATATGATTGGCGCGTGCCTGATGGGCCATCCCGAAAAAGTGGCGGCGGCGGTGAAGGCCATGCAGGCGGCGGTGTCGATTCCGGTCACGGTGAAGTGCCGTATTGGTATTGATGACCAGGATGAAGACGCGGATTTAGCGCGGTTTATTGATATTGTGGCCTCAGCAGGCTGTGAAGTATTTACCGTGCACGCCCGAAAGGCGTGGCTTCAGGGGCTATCGCCGAAAGAGAATCGCGATATTCCGCCGCTGAATTACCCAAGAGTGCACCGGCTAAAGCAGAGCCATCCTGAGCTGCATATTGGTATCAACGGCGGGATTAAAACCCTGGCGGAGTGCCAAGCGCAACTTGAGCAGGTGGATAGCGTGATGGTGGGTCGTGAGGCGTACCAAAATCCGTGGTTATTGGCAGGCGTGGATGAGCAGCTCTTTGGCGAGCCGGGCCCGGTGCGTACACGCTTGGAAGCGGCCACGGCGTTTCGCCCATACATTCAGCAGCGGTTGGATGAAGGTGCCAAGCTGAACCATATCACTCGCCACTTGCTGGGGCTTTTTCAGGGCTGCCCTGGCGGGCGTCGGTTCCGTCGTCATCTCTCGGAGCACGCACATAAAGAGGGTGCAGGCTTACGCTTGTTTGATGACGCGCTCGGCTTGGTTCGTGAGCCTGAGTTCGAAGCGGAGCCTCTCGACGAGCAAACAAACCGCCAGCCCGTGACCTAACGACCAACAGGCTGGCGGTTTAACGAACGCCCAGCGATTTTATCGTTGGGCGTTTTCTTTTGGGAGGCTACTGCGCGCGAACGCCTTGCTCAATACGCTCGCCTACTTCTTGATCGATGTTGCGCCAATACTCAAACGCGCGCTCCAACACCGGCTCGGTGACGCCACCGGAAAGGTGCCCCACCACGTTGGAAACCAACCGGTCACGCTGGGCATCGTCCATCACCTCACGCACCAGGGTGTGCGCTTGGCTCCAGTCGTCGTCATCTTTGCGCAGCGTGTACGCGGTGCGTACGAATTGCCCATCCGTCGACCACACCGCATCTTCCGGGTAACGCTGCCCATCTGCCTTGGGGCCGCCTTTGCTATTGGGCGTGTACACCGGGTCGGTAGAGTGACGAATGCGCATCGCGCCGCCCTGGGTATAGCTATGCACGGGGCTCTTGGGCGTATTAACCGGAATATGCTTGTAGTTCACCCCTAACCGCGCACGGTGGGCATCGGCGTAGGAAATAGAACGAGCCAAGAGCATTTTATCCGGCGACAGCCCGGTGCCGGGCACCATGTTGTTGGGTTCGAACGCGGCCTGCTCGATTTCGCTATGGAAATCGGTAGGGTTACGGTCGAGCGTCAGTTTACCCACTTCGATCAAGGGGTAATCTTTGTGTGACCACACCTTGGTCAGATCGAAGGGATTAACGCGGTAGGTCTTGGCATCCTCAAACGGCATGATCTGCATGTGCAGCGTCCAGGTGGGGTAATCCCCGCGCTTGATCGCCTCAAACAGGTCGCGGCGGTGGTAATCCGCATCGCTGCCAGCCATCTGGTCAGCCTGTTCCTGGGTCATGCATTTGATACCTTGATCGGTTTTAAAGTGATACTTCACCCAAAACCGCTCGCCTTCTGCGTTTACCCACATATAGGTATGGCTGGAGTAGCCGTTCATGTGCCGCCAGGTGGCGGGAACGCCGCGGTCGCCCATGAGCCAAGCCACTTGGTGAGCAGATTCAGGCACCAGCGTCCAAAAATCCCACTGCATGTCGTGGTCGCGCAAGCCATTATCGGCGCGACGCTTTTGGGAATGGATAAAGTGCTGGAACTTCATTGGGTCGCGAACAAAGAACACGGGGGTGTTGTTACCCACCATGTCGAAGTTACCTTCTTCGGTGTAGAACTTGATCGAGAAGCCGCGCGGATCGCGCCATGTATCCGGGCTACCGCTCTCCCCTGCTACAGTGGAAAAGCGAATGAGGACATCGGTCTTCGCGCCTGGCTGCAGAAATTTTGCTTTGGTGTATTGGCTAACGTCTTGAGTGATTTCGAAGTGACCAAAAGCGCCACTGCCTTTCGCATGGGGCTGCCGATCGGGAATCATTTCCCGGTTAAACGCCGCCATTTGCTCCATCAGGTAGTGATCGTGCATCACGATCGGACCATCCGCGCCTACCGACAGCGAATGCTCATCGCTCGCTACCGGAATACCTGCTTCATTGGTGGTGGGATGCTGGCTACCACTGCTCATTGCTCTTCCTCCTTGTCACACTCGACATGGCACGGTCTGTACCACTGAAAATCACCGCTACTGCTTTTTAACGTAAGCTAAGACGGCCCCATACAGGTATAGTCAACAAGCCAGCGTCGCGCCATCCATGGCGCTGGTTATAGGGATATTGCTTTAATAGTTGATAGCTATAGAAGTAACGTCAATACAGCGCGTCTGGTGGAGGCGTCAGGCTGGACTGGAAGCTTTCGATGGCTGTCTCGGCTTCTTCGATCTCGTCGAAACGGGCAATGTGGTAAAGCGCCTCTCCTTCGTTGGCAAGCGGTAAGCGGCTCATGCCGATGACAATGCCGTCCGCCATGGCGCGCACTTCGTCTTCATCGTTGCCGAATGGATCTGCCACTTTGCCAAGCACCTCGCCTTTGGCCACTCGCGCCCCCAAGCGCACCTTGGGGCGCAAGATACCGTCGATGGGTGCGCGCGCCCAGCTTGAGCCATTGGCCAGTTCGGCCGGAGCCGGGGCACGGCGACGCTGCTCGCCTGTGAGCATGCCCAAGCGGCGCATGACGCGCAGCACGCCTTGCACCCCTGGGACAATGGCCCATTCATCGAAGCGCAGCGCTTCACCCGCCTCATAGGTGAGCACCGGAATACCGCGGCTTTGGGCGTAATGACGCAGGCTGCCCTCACGTAGTTCCGCATTCAAAATAACCGGCGCACCAAAGGCGTCTGCCATGCGCTCGGTTTCGCTGCCCGTACTTAGCTGTGCACGGATTTGCGGCAAGTTCGTGCGGTGAAGGGCGCCGGTATGCAGGTCAATGATATGGGTGGCGTGACCAACGATCTCATCGCGAAACAGCGCCGCGATTCGGCCGCCCAGCGAACCTTTTTCGCTACCAGGAAAACAGCGGTTCAAGTCGCGACGGTCAGGCAGGTAACGCGTCTGTTGGAGAAAGCCGAAAACATTGACCACCGGCACCGCAATCAGCGTACCACGTAGGCTATTGATCGTCTTCGAGCGCAGCAAACGGCGGACGATCTCCACACCATTGATCTCATCGCCATGAATCCCTCCACACACTAACATTACCGGCCCCTCTTTGCGGCCATGAACCACTTCGACCGGAATATGCAGCGGCGTATGGGTATACAGGCGCGCCACCGGCACGTCGATCTGTAAACGTTGCCCAGGCATCACGGTATGCCCAGCGAGGGAGAAAGGAGCTCGCGCCATGGCCATTCCTTATACATGCAGGGAGACATAGCCTGATACGCCATTTCTAAGTGGCGCCAGGGCTTTGAAAGGTTTTAAAACAGCGTTTCAAAATGAAATCATATCCGTTTCCAACCATTAAGTAACGTGCTTGATAACCTAGATTATCAACTTAGACCCATTATCCATACAGTTTTGAATGTAAAAAGGCACCACATCAGATAAAATAACGCCATTGTGTATCGAGAGTGAGGTAATGGTTTCATGGCAAGAAAAACCAAAGCGGAGGCTGCGGCAACTCGCGAAGCGCTGTTGGATGCTGCTGAAGAGGTGTTTTTCGCAAAAGGCGTTGCGCGCACGTCATTGGAGCAAATTGCTCGCCATGCTGGCCTTACCCGAGGTGCCGTTTATTGGCACTTCAAAAACAAGGGTGACCTCTTCATGGCGCTGGTACAGCGGGTGCGCATGCCATTTCAGTCGTTGATGGAAGAGGTCAATAACGCCGACCCCACGGTATCACCACTCGATGCCATCCGTCTTGCCTGCCATGCGGGCCTGAACCGTTTGGAGCAGCCCTCTCACCAGCGCATCCTATCGATTCTGCTGCATCGCTGTGAGTTCTTTAGCGACATCAATCCCATCGAAATGCAGGATGAAATTGCCGAAGAATGCTTCGACGAGATGCTTCTGGTGTTTCAGCTCGCCCAACAGCAGCAGCTATTACGCGATGATATAACACCGGAGATTGCCACGAGGCTCATGCAGTCTACTCTTGGCGGCCTGTTTCACGACTGGCTACGTAATCCCGATGCGTTTTCCCTACGCGAGCGCGGCGGAGTGTTGATTGACGCTTTAATGGCCATGCTCCACCGCTGAGATGACTTTCCTTCTCTGTTGCACTGCAACAAATCGCCTATACTGGAGCTATCTCATGAAAGGAGCCCAGTATGGATGCTTTGGAATTTATCCGCGTGCGCGAGTTGGACGTGGCCGTACGCATTTGGAACCCAAAAGCAACGCGCACTCTGATCGCTTGGCACGGGCTTGCCCGCCACGGCGGTGATTTCGCCGCGCTGGCGAGAGAGCTGGGCAGCGAGTGGCGCATCATCGCCCCAGACACTCCGGGTCGCGGACTCTCCAGCTGGTCGCTGTTTCCCGCCCATGACTATCTCTACAGTCACTACATCACCATTGCCGTTGCGTTGCTGGATCATTACGAGCTCGACCAGGTGGACTGGCTGGGGACGTCCATGGGCGGCCTGCTGGGCATGTTGATCGCAGCAGACACACAGCACCGCTCGCGCATTTCACGGCTGATACTCAACGACGTGGGGCCCGAGCTGAATAAAGAGGGTCTGATCGCCCTGTCGAGCTACTTTGGCGTGATACATCGGTTCAACAACTTTGCCGACTTAAAAGCAGAACTTACCCAGCATTACGCCAGTTTTGGTATCACCTGCGAGGAGGAGTGGCGAGAGCTGGCCTTGAACAGCGCACGCCGCCTACCCGACGGAAGCTGGACCTACCACTTCGACCCGCGCATTGGCGAACAGTTTATCCACGACACACCCAGAGACACCTGGGCCGACTGGGCCAACATTCGCTGCCCGCTGATGGTGATTCGCGGAGAGACATCGACCCTATTGGATGCCGAGACGCTACCCAAGATGGCCGAGGTCCAGCCTACCTTGACGACCTTGACCGTCACAGGATGCGGCCACGCTCCGATGCTCAACACGCCCGAACAGGTCACGCCCATACGCCACTTCCTCGACGCGCCTGCACGCACACATCGCGAACGTGCCGCCACCGCTGCGCCCACCCTATTGACCTGGCTGACGAGACAGTGGCAGCGCTGGTTTCATCGCTGAAGGCAGCCGTTAGGTGGAGTATCCGTTAAGATGCTGCTTGTGCTGCAAACGAAGCTTATTGATACGCACCCATGTATCCAGATAGTGCTGCTCTAGCACGCTGCGGTATGCCCCTTCCTTGGCTAGATACTTCACCAACACACGGCGCTCACCCGGCTGCGGGCAGTCCCCGGCTTTACAGTGCAATGTGACCGTACTGCTGGGCTCATTGAGCAGCGTAGCGCTGGCAGATTCGTCGTTTTGGCGCTCTGCCACCACGACGGTAGCGCCCAGCAGACAGCGACGTTTGAAGGGTTGATAACGGTGCAGCGCACGCTGCAGCGCATGGCATAAAGCGGCAGCGATGGGGGAAGCTACCGCGAGCGCAGCCCACACGACCAACACCCCGACCGGCACCCTGAGCAATCCAAGCGGCATCCATCGCAGAGCGAGCAGCTCGACGGCTAGTGATAACGCACCGGCAATGAGCATCAAGAAGCTGAGCGCCAGCGTGGCGGGAACCCCGGCAAACCCAAGCGATACCAACGTGCTGGCCATATGATCATCGCGTAAGCTGTCGCGCTCGAAAAGCTCCAAGGGGGCTAGCCGAATGAGCACTAGCAGCCAATAGAGCGCGATCAGCGCCAACAGGAAGGTAAATACGATGGTAGGAAACTGCAGAGCAGCCGATATGAGAGTTTGCATGGCGTGTTCTCCTCCAGGCATATTGCCCAGTGTTGTTTTCGCCTGACCTAAGCTTTATTTATTAGCGTTTATTAGCACAAGCTGAAAACGGTGGTCTCTACTAGCGTAGCGCATCTTATCGGCTTATGAAGTCCTTCATTTGACTCGTGTCAGGCCCCCATACAAAAAACGGGCGCCCTGTTAAAGGGCGCCCGTCGTAGGCCTAGCAAGAACGCTTAAGCGTTATCGTGGCCAAGCTCCGCTTGCTCTTGGCGATCCTGGTTCGGATGGCGCTTGCGGTAGAGCCAATCCGAGACCGACGCGATCATGGCGTAGAAGCTGGGAATAAACAGGCTGCCCAGAATCGCCACTGACGCCATACCCATCGCCACTGTGGTACCGATGTGGTGGCTACTCACGTCACTTGCGCCGGTCGCCAGGGCCAACGGCAAAGTGCCGAAGATAAACGCCAGCGAGGTCATGACGATTGGCCGGAAGCGCAGCTCAGCGGCGGTAATCGCCGCTTCGCGAATCGATTTACCCAGCTCTTTACGCTGCAGCTCGGCAAACTCGACGATCAGGATAGCGTTCTTCGCCGCCAGGCCAACCACCACCAGCATGCCGATCTGCACGTAGACACTGGTATCCAATCCGCGTAGCACGATACCCGCGATGCCGCCAAGGAAGGCGAAAGGTGTAGCGGTGAGAACCGCCAACGGCAACGACCAGCTTTCGTACTGTGCCGCCAGAATCAAGAACACCATCAAGATACCGAACACGATGGCCAGCGTGGCGGTATTACCCAGGTTGGACTCCTGATACGCCGTTCCGGTCCAGCCCATGCCCCAGTTATCGCCCAGCGTCTCTTGCACCACTTCTTCCATGGCCTCGATGGCTTGGGCCGAGCTGTAGCCGGGTGCAGGGTTACCCTGGAATTGCGCCCCCGCGTAGACCCCAAAACGCGACACCACCGCAGGTCCCGTTTGACGCTCTAGCGTGACGAACTCAGAGAGTGGAATACGCTCGCCATTACCGCCGCGCACGTAGACGTTGTTGACGTCTTCCGGTGTTTTACGGAACTCGTCCTCGTTCTGTAAGTACACCTGGAAGTTGCGGTTTTGGTAGCTAAAGTAGTTCACAAACCCATTACCAAAGGTGTTCGCCAGCGCCGAATTGATGTTCTCCAGCGCAACGCCGTAGCTGAGTGCTTTTTGCTGGTCGATCTCCGCCCGGTAAGAGGGCACGTTCACGTTAAACGTACTGAACACTCGGTTAAGCACAGGGTGCTGATTCGCGGCCTGCATGATTTTCAGCGAAGCTTCATACAGCTCACGGGTGGAGGCACCATCGAACGACTGCAGGTAACCGGTGAAACCACCCGTGGTGGATAGCCCCATGATCGGCGGCACGTTGAAGGCCATGGCCGAACCACCGTCGATGCTGGCACCCAGCTGCATGATACGGCCCACCAGCTCGTTGGCGGTCAGGTCGCGCTCCGACCAGGGCTGCATGTTGACGAACATGATCCCGCGTGCGGTGTTCACCGCGCTGGACAGAATGTCATACCCTGCCACCGCCGAGGAGTACTGCACGCCAGGGATATCTTCAATGGCAGCACTTAGCTCGGCCATGTAGTTCTGGGTACGATCCAGCGAAGCGGCGTCCGGCAGCGACACGCTGACCAGCACGATCCCCTGGTCCGTTTCGGGCACCAGCGTGGAGGGCGTATTGGCATACAGCCAATAAGAGCCCGCCCCTACTGCCACGGTCAGCGCCAGCGCCAGCACCCAGAAGCGCACCAGCTTCTTCACGAACCACATGTAGAGCGCCGTGAAGCCTGCGAAGAAACGATCGAACAGGCGCAGCGGCGTGGTAATCGCACGCTTGAAAGCGGACTGACGGGTCTTGTGCAGGTTGTGCTTGATGAAGATCGCGGACAGCGCCGGGGTGAAGGTCAGTGCCATCAGCGCCGACAATGCCACCGAGATCGCCACGGTAATCGCGAACTGCTGGTAGATCTGGCCCGTGAAGCCGCCCATGAAGGCGACCGGCACGAACACCGCCGCCATGATCAACGACGTGGCGATGACCGGCCCACCGACCTCTTTCATGGCGCGAATGGTGGCATCGCGAACGCTGATATCGTCCTCTTCGCTGAGCACCCGCTCGACGTTCTCCACCACCAGAATCGCGTCATCCACCACGATACCGATCGACAGCACCAGCGCGAACAGCGTCAACAGGTTGATCGAGAAATCGAACAGATAGAAGCCCGCAAAGGTACCAATCACCGACACCGGCACCACCGACATCGCGATGACGGTAAAGCGCCAGTTCTGCAGGAAGATAAACAGAATCACGATAACGATCAGGAACGCTTCGATGAACGTCTTGAGCACCGTCTCGACGGACGCATCGATGAACAGCGTCGTATCGTAAGGCGTCACGTACTCGAGCCCCGGCGGGAAGCGTTCAGCCAGATCTTCCATGGTCGCCCGAACCGAGTTGGCCGTCTCCAGCGCGTTGGCGCCCGGCTGCTGGTTGATGATGATGGGCGTCATGGTCGCGCCGTTCAACCGCGCATCCACGCCGTAGAAAGAGGCGCCCAGCTCGATCCGCGCCACGTCTTCCAGGCGCAGTGAAGAGCCATCGGCATTGGTGCGCAGGAAGATGTTACGGAAATCATCCGGGCTGGAAAGACGCCCGCCAGCGGTAATGGTGTAGGTATAGGCACGCGGCTCGCTCTGGGGCGTCGCGGCAAGATTACCGGCCGGAATTTCGGTGTTCTGAGCGCGAATGGCACTGGCCACTTCGCTCGGGGTCAGGTCGTACTGGGCCAGTTTGTCGGGATCCATCCAGATCCGCATGGCAAACTCGCCGCCCCCCAGCACCTCGGCGTTGCCCACCCCAGGCACCTGGCGCAGCTCATCGAGAATGTTGAGCGTGGCATAGTTCTGCATGTAGACGTTGTTGTAGTCACCGCTGGGCGAGGTCAGCGCCACCAGCATCAGAATGGAGTCGGAACGCAGCTCCACGGTGACACCCTGAGACTGAACGGCCTCTGGCAACTGGGACAGTGCCCCCTGCACGCGGTTGTTAACGTTGATGGTGTTGATATCACCATCGGTACCGATGTTGAATGCCACGCTCAGGCTCATCAGGCCGTTGTCGGCGCTGTTGGAGGTCATGTACAGCATGTCCTCCACGCCGTTGATGGCTTCCGCCAGGGGCGCGGCCACGGTTTGTGCCACGGTCTCCGCATCGGCACCGGGGAACTGCGCCTGTACCGAGACCGTAGGCGGCACCACGCTGGGATACTGCTCGATGGGCAATATCCGCATCGCCATCGCGCCTACCAGCGTCAGGATAATCGCCAGCACCGTGGCGAATATCGGACGACTGATAAAGAAGTTAGAGAAATTCATTATTGGGCACCCTCTTCCCCTTCCGCGGGCGCATCACCGGCGCCTTCGGACATCTCGGCAGCCGCTTCGGCCTGCTCCTGCTGCTCCTGCGCTTCGGCTTCTTCCACGTCATCGACCAGCTGTTCTGCATCGCCATCGAAACGCACCGGGTCGATCTCCATGCCCGGCTCGATACCCGCCGGGTCACCTACCACAACGCGCTCGCCAGGCTCCAGGCCATCCAGGATGATCTGCCAGGGACCAGCCACATCGCCCAGTTGAACCGTCCGCTCACGCGCCTTGCTTTCGTCGTCCAGCACGAAGACACGAGGGCCCATCAACCCTTGGGTAACGGCAATTTCAGGCACCGCCATGACGTCGAAGCGCTTCAGGCCTTCAAGGCGTACGCGCACGAACTGGCCCGGCAGTACTTCCCCGTCAGGGTTGTCGAACGTGGCCGATGCTTGCACCGTACTGGTGCCGGTATCCACGCGGGAACCGAGGAAATTCAGGCGGCCCGCCAGCTCACCACCGGCGCTACCCGCTAACCCGGGCACGCTGAGATGGGCGGTAATGGAGGACATGTCACCGGCGCTGTCGGCCAGCTGACGACGCAGCTCGAAGGCATCACGCTGGGGTAGCTGAAAGCGCACTTCCAGCGGATCCAGAGGCGTGATCGTGGCAAGCTCGGTGCCCGACGTCACCAAGTTGCCCACGTTGATCTGGCTCAAGCTGATCATGCCCGACACGGGCGCGGTGACGTTGGAGTATCCCAGATCCAGATTGGCACTGGTGAGCGCGGCTTCCGCCTGTGCCACTCTGGCCTGCGCGACCCGCTGCTCTGCCAGCGCCTGGTCGTACTGCTGGCGGCTGACCGAGTTCTGGCTCAGCAGCTGCTCGAAACGCTGCGCATCCCGCTGGGCGCGTGCCAGCTCTGCCCGGGCGCTCTGCAGGTCTGCTTCACGCTGGTTCACCGTGGCCTGGTACAAGTCCGGCTCGATGGTGTAGAGGCGATCTCCCTCCTCGACCATTTGCCCGGGTTCGAAGTGGCGCTCTTCCAAAAAGCCGCTGACGCGTGCCACGAGCGTCACTTCAATATCGCTGCGCAACAGCGAGGGGTAGGATTTATCCAGCGGTATGTCCCGACGCGCTATCTCAGTGACCTCCACCGGGTGGGGCGGCGCTTCCTGCTGCTGGCTTTGCTGCTCCTGTGGCTGCTCCTGTCCACACGCCGTGAGCGCTAATGCGGCGATCAGCGTCACTAGACTCGCTCTACCTGAGTAAATCACTCTTTTCATGCGTCGAATTCCCATTCATTTTTCTAAACATTGACCGATCGCCAAGAAGGCATGCACAGCGTACGTCAGGCACCTGGAGTGGGCGGTGCACCAATATCCATTGCACGCTGATACGCGTCGGGCTCATTGCTTTCCGGTAGGATAAAGTGGATGTCCTCGCCCGTGAGCCACGCGTTCACTTCTTCGATGGCCTCGACATCGAGCAGCCCTGCCTGCTGACGCAGCGACAGCAGATTCACGACATAGTCGTAACGCGCCTCGGCATAATTGGCGATGGCGTTATAGAGGCTTTGCTCGGCATTGAGCACGTCGACGATATTGCGCGTACCCACTTCGTAACCCGCGCGGGTCGCTTCCAGCGCGCTGCGGTTGGACACGATGGCCTGCTGGCGCGCTTCGACCGTTTCGACGTTGTTGCTGACCTGGGTATAGAGCGAGCGAACCTGTTGAATCGTAGTGCGGCGCTGAGACTCGAAGTCGTACTGGCTGCTCTCCAATTGGAAAGTGCCTTGTCGAATGCTGGCACTGGTGCTGCCGCCGGTATAGATCGGCACGTTTGCAGACACACCGACCTGAGCGGAGGTGACGTAACCGCTGACCAGCACCAGCTCGCTATCGCTGTCAGCGTACTGATAGTTGGCAAACGCTTGTACTGTGGGCAGGCGGCCAGCACGCGCCAGCTCGACACCCACGCGGGACACTTCAATACCCGCCTGCTGGGCGAGCACCTGGGGGTTACGCTCAATGGCTTGCTCAACCCAGTAGTTACGATCGGTGGGAGAAGGCACCGCGATGGGCATGCTGTCACCGAGCGCCTCGATGCTGGCATAGCGCTGGCCGGTAAGTTGCTCCAACACCTCAAAGGCTACCTGGAGGTTGCTCTCTGCGGCAATACGGTCCGCCCGGGACTGGTCGAAGCTCGCCCGCGCCTCTTCCACCTCGGTGATCGCAATCAAGCCCACCTCAAACTGCTCACGAGCCTGCTCCAACTGGCGTCCGATGGCACGCTCTTGGGCTAGCCGTGCTTCCAACACTTCATAGGCACGCAAGATATCGAAGTAGGCGCTGGCCACATCAATCAGCAGCTGCTGTTCGGTGGCAGCCAGCAAATAAACCTGTTGATCAATCTGGCGCTCTGCCTGAGTTACTTCCTGGCGCGTCACGGCATTGAACAGCGCTTGCGTGGCTTCCAGCGTTAATGAAACGGTGTTGTAGCTGTCATCACCACCACCTGCGCCTGTGTTACGGGCAGACCCCTGGCTCTCAAACTGCTCGTTATGCGTGGCGCTACCGGAGGCATTCACCTGGGGCAGCAACCCACCCCGCGCTACGTCTCGCGCCGCTTCTACACCGGAAAACTCTGACCGGGCTGATGCCAATGCCGTATTGTTGTTCAGCGCATCACGGGTGATGGTCACAAGATCCGCCGCTTGAGCTGGCAGGATAAAAGAAGACGTGAGCACTGCTAACAACAGGGGGCGAAAGGGGGCATTGACTGCCCAGTGTGCTAGTCGCATGGGATTGCCTCTAGGTGTCAACGTAAGACGGCGCAGCACGGCACCATTATGAAAGAGTGGCATTATAGTTACATTCATGTATGTATGCTAGACTTGAAGTTGCCTGATTTGTGTGTACAACACTGATGTCAAGCAGATCGACTTCACCATGGAAGTGGACAAAATCGAAGACCCCAAGGGCGACCGCGTGCTGCTCACCTTGAACGGCAAGTTCCTGCCTTATAAATCCTGGTAAGCAGCCTGCATAAAACACGCTAATACACGAACGCCAGCACCCTTCGATGATCAAGGTGCTGGCGTTGTTATTTATAGAGTTATTTCTAAAGCGAGTGGCGCTGCCCTAGCGCGGCCAAATAGCGCTGATAGGCTCCTTCATAGGCGGCCACACGCTCGGCATCAGGCTCCGCTAGCGATGCCGCATCCAGATGCACTAAACGCTCGCAGAGTGATGCCAGGCTAACGCCCTCGGGTTGTAAATCGCACCAGGCCGCTTGAATGGCTGCTCCTAGCGCGGCGGCATCGGTAATCTCGGGGCAAATCACCTGGGTGTTGGTAATATCAGCGACCATTTGCCGCCACACCGGGCTTTTCGCCCCGCCGCCAATCAATCGAATCTGGCTGGTGCCCGCCGCCAGCTCGCCTAGCAGCTCCAGCCCATAGCGTAGGCCAAAGGTCGCACCCTCCATCACGCCTCGGCAGAGGTTGGCCTGGGTCATATTCAGGCTGGTCAACCCGAGAAAATCGCCGGTGGCATCGGGCAGCATGGGCACCCGTTCGCCGTTAAAGAACGGCAGCACGGTGACGCCATCGGCACCAATCGGGGCGCTGGCGACCTGTTCGCCAAAGGTAGCCAAGTCCAACCCAAACAGCTCACGCACGCGAGTCGTTGCCGAGGTCACGTTCATGGTGCAGATCAGCGGCAGCCACCCCCCGTGGCTGGCGCAAAAATTCGCCACCATGGCGCTGTCACACACCACGGAATTAGGTGAGTAAGCACACACCGTGCCGGAAGTGCCCAAACTGAGCGTGACCAGTCCCTGGGTAATATTTCCGGTGCCAATCGCCCCCATCATGTTGTCGCCACCGCCGGAGGAGACCACCACGTTATCGCCTAGCCCCAGCTCCTGAGCCACTAACGGGCGAACGCGGCCAGCGGGTTCATGGGCGTCAATGATCCGAGGCAGTACACGGTCAGGGTCGAGCTCCGGCGCAATGGCGGCAAACACCTCTTTTTGCCAGCACTGGGCGCGGGTATCAAAGTAACCGGTGCCCGAGGCGTCGCCTGCCTCGGTAACCCGTTCGCCGGTCAGCCAGAAATTCAGGTAGTCATGGGGCAGCAAGAGCGTAGCAATACGCTGGTAGGCATCCGGCTGATGCTCGCGTAACCAAGCCACTTTGGAAGCGGTATAGCCCGTTTGCAGCACCAGGCCCAGCTTCTCCAGGCAGCCCGCCTCGCCCCCCAGCGTTTCTACCAACGCGCTATTTTGAGCGCTGGTTTCGGTATCGCACCACAGCTTGGCGGGATACACCGGCACGCCATCGGCATCGAGTGCCACCATGCCGTGCTGCTGGCCAGACACACCAATACCGCGCACCTGCTTGGCATCGATCCCGGCGCGCTCAATCGCTTGAAAGAACGCGCCCTTGAGCGCCGCCAGCCACTCTGCCGGTGCCTGCTCCCGGCGGCCATGCTCCCCTTCATCCAGGCGATGCGGGCGGCTGCCCTCGCCCAGAATGACGCCCCGCTCTACATCCACCACCACGACTTTGGTACTTTGCGTACCGCAATCCACCCCGATATACATCACAACGTTCCTTTGGACGCGACCAGAGCCTCAAGAGTAGCCCGTGCGCCCCGTTCATGCAGCGACTTCAGCGCCTCCAGGTAGGCGTTAAGGAAGCGAGGCTGGTCCGCCAAGTCGCCAAACAGCTCCCGGTTTTCCACGAAGGCCGCTGGATGGGTGCGGTTATTGGTGGCAATGGCCATTAACGGCTCGCGCAAGCGGTCCACGATCTCAATGGTCTGCCCCTGCTCATCGACGCCTTCGGCGTAGCGTGCCCAGCTGGCCACCACGGCGGCACTGCGCTCAATCTCACCGCCCTGGGCAAGCTGCTGGCGAATCACCGGCACTAACCATTTAGGAATGCGATCCGAGCTTTCGGCGCACAGCCGCGCCAAGGTATCTCTGATTTGTGGGTTCGCAAAGCGCTCGATCAGCGTCAGCCGGTAGGCTTCTAGATCCACCCCCGGCACGGGGGCCAGCGTCGGCGTGCCCTCTTCGCGCATGTAGCCGAGCAAGAACTCGACAAACAGCGGGTCTTGGCACACCTCATGGGCGTAGCGGTAGCCCGCCAGATAGCCAAAGTAGGTAAGCGCTTGGTGGCTGGCATTGAGCAGGCGCAGCTTCATGAGCTCGTACGGCTCGACATCCTCAACAACTTGCACGCCGACCTTCTCGAACGCCGGGCGGCCCAAGGGGAAGTGATCTTCCAACACCCACTGGGTAAAAGGCTCGCACACCACGGGCCAGGCATCTTCAACGCCAAAGCGCTGGGAGAGCTCTTCGATATCCGTGGGCGCGGTCACTGGCGTGATGCGGTCTACCATGGCGTTGGGGAACGCCACCTCGGCGGCCAGCCAGTCGCCCAGCTCCGCACTGCGGGCGCGGGCGTAGGCGCTGAACATACGCTTGGCGACATCGCCGTTGCCTTGAATGTTATCGCAGGACATCACCGTAAACGGCGCAATACCCCGTGCCCGGCGGCGTACCAGGGCTTCCACCACTAAGCCAAAGCTGGTGGAGGGGCGCTCAGGATGGGCGAGATCGTCGCGCACCTGGGGGGCGTCCAGGTTGAATTCTCCG
The DNA here is from genome assembly GCF_024124725.1 of Halomonas sp. Ps84H-12. NCBI lineage: Bacteria > Pseudomonadati > Pseudomonadota > Gammaproteobacteria > Oceanospirillales > Halomonadaceae > Halomonas > Halomonas sp. Ps84H-12. Next base: position 191,991 of record NZ_JAMXSJ010000001.1, read on the forward strand.
GACACCGGATGAAAGTTGTAGCCGCCCTCCGTAACGGTGAGCGAGACAATTTTGATGGCGGGGTCGGCCATGGTTTCGATCACCGCCTCGGGGTCTTCCGGGGCAAACAGGTAGTTCACCATGCTGCCAATCACCCGAGGCTGATATTCACCGTCAGGGTGCTTGACCACGAGGGTGTAAAGGTAGTCTTGTGCGGCGAGGGCCTGCTGCATGCGTTTGTCGCCGGGCATGACCCCCACGCCCACAATGCCCCAATCCAGCGCTTCGCCTTGGTTCATCAGCGCATCTACGTACATCGCCTGATGGGCACGATGAAAACCACCGACGCCAATATGGACGATGCCAGGCGTCACGGCCTGACGATCATAGGTCGGCGTCTCAACCGCCGCGCTGAGGGAACCCACATTGTGGTTATTAAGCTGGGTCATCGTCACTCTCCGGGTTATTGGCTGGGCAAGCGCGTCCTAGCGCCAGCGCTGGTCAGGTGGCACGCTGCTGGTTTTTACCAGCGCGGCGTTCAGCATGTCTTTTTGGTGGGTGCGCTCAAGCGCGCCGCTGTGGTCTTGGCCCATACAGAGCCAGCGGTTCACCAACCGCTCTACGAGCACTGCGTCGTCGACGTCGATCATTAGCGTCCAGTCGAACAGCGCGTGCAGTGAACGCCACGGATCTTGGTTCAATAGCAGATAATTGCCTTCCACAATCACAATGCGATGCGCGGGGGTGATTAACCGCCCACCGGCACGGGCAAGGTCCAGCGGCCGATCAAAGACCGGCACGGCCACCGGCTTATCCGCCCGACGGATGCGCATTAAATCGTGATGCAAGCCCTCCACATCGAAGGTGTGGGGCGCACCTTTCACAGGCAGCTGCTCATCGCCCAGTACGGCGTTATCGAAGTGGTAGCCATCCATCGGCACCACCGCCGCGTGCCCTGGGCGCAGTTGATTAATCGCTTCACAGAGCAGCGCGCTGCGGTAGGATTTTCCGGCCCCCGGCGGCCCCGCCAGGGCAACCATAAAGCGCGGCTTGCCTTCGGCGGCATCCAGCAGTTGGTGGCTTAACGAAACAAGATCAGGGCTCATAGGCGTCTTAGCTCATCCAGTTGCCGCCATCGACGTTGAGCGTCTGGGCGACGACGTAATCGCTATCCTGGCTGGCAAGAAACACGGCGGCGCCGGTGTGATCTTCCGGCAGCCCCATACGGCCATAGGGCACCGCCTCGCCCACTAGGCGCTTTTTCTCGCCTAATGGGCGGTTCTCGTAGCGAGCAAACAGCGCATCGACCTCTTCCCACATCGGGGTATCCACCACGCCGGGGGCAATGCCGTTGACGTTAATGCGGTGTTTGATCAAATCGAGCCCGCAGGACTGGGTCAGGCTAATCACGGCGGCTTTGCTGGCGCAGTAAACACTCACTAGCGGTTCGCCACGCCGACCCGCCTGGGAGGCCATATTGATAATTTTGCCTCCCTGACCTTGGGCCACCATGGCGCGGGCCACGGCCTGCAGGGTGAAAAACATGCCTTTGGTGTTCACCGCAAACTGTTTGTCAAAGCTGGCCTGGGTCACTTCCAGCACCGGCGCCATATCGAACACCGCCGCGTTATTGACCAAAATATCAATGCCACCAAAGCGCTCGGTGACGCTCTCCACCATGGCATCGATAGAGCCTTGGTCGCACACGTTCAGCACTACGCCCATAACCCGCTCGGCGCTGGCATCCTGCTGCAGCGTGGTGAGCGCGTCTTCGATGGCCTTGGCATCGATATCGGCCACCACGACACTGGCCCCTTCGGCCAAATAGCGCTGGGCAATGGCGAGTCCGATGCCACGGGCACCACCGGTAATCACGGCACGTTTATTGAGCAGTTTCATTGTTATCTTGTCCTTGCAGATGTAGTTGCCACTCGTCCACTAAGGCGCGGAGCCCGCGCATATGAGGCAAAATTCGCCAAGCACCCGCCGCGAGCAGGCGGTTAGGCTGCTCGTCGTCGATATGGCTGGCGCCCACAAAACCAATCACCCGCATGCCGGCGGCATGGGCAGCGGTAACGCCTGCCACGCTATCCTCAACCACTAGGCAGCGGCTGGGCGGGCAGCCAAGCTCATGCGCCGCCAAGCGGTAAATTGCTGGGTCCGGCTTAGGGTTATCGACCTGCTCGGCCGTGAAAATCGGCACATTGCCCAACGCCTCTTCCAATTGCGTTGTTGCAAGCGATGCCAATACGCGGCAGCGGCGGCTGTTGGAGACCACGGCCTTAGGTAAATCGAGACTACTCACGGCGTCGTGAACCCCTGCAATCGCGGTAAGTTCTCGTGCCAGACGCGCTTCTATGGCGCTATCGACCCGCTCGGAGGCATCGGGCGGCAACTGATGGCGGCTTAACTGCGCCAAGTGCTTAAGGATGTCGGCGGTCGTCATGCCCAGGGCTTGGCTGAGCAGCGTGGGAATATCCAGATCCGGCAGCCACTGCCCAAGGTGAGTTTCCAGGGTCTCTTCAGCCAGGGCTTCGCTATCCACCAGGACGCCGTCACAATCAAAAATCAGCGCTTTCATACCTGCGCCCCTGGCGCAGCAGGCTCGGTAGCCGCACGGTTATCCTGGCGGGTCAGGCTGGCCAGCGGGTGCTGTGACAGGCTCTCTAGCGCCAAGCCTTGGGCATCGAACAGGTGAGCACGCTCAGCGGCAAAGCCAAACTGCACGGTATCGTTCACCCGGTAGGCCACGTCGCCATCGGCCATAATGGTGATCAGTAGCTCGCCCATCTGCACGTACAGCGAGGTCTGCCCGCCTAAGCGCTCCAACACTTTAATCTGCCCACTCAGCGGGCCGTTTTCATCCAGCTGTAGATGCTCAGGACGAATACCCAGCTCCAGCGCTTCATCGCTGGCGAGCTGTTCGCCCGCCACAGGGATAGTGCAGGGCCGCCCGCCGGGCAGGCGCACGGTGACGCCATCATCACCAATGGACTGCTGCTCGACGCTGAAGAAATTCATCTTCGGCGAGCCGATAAAGCCTGCCACAAAGCGGTTACGCGGGTGGTGATAGAGCGCCATGGGCGAGCCCACCTGCTCCACCACGCCATCGTGTAGCACGACGATTTTATCGGCCATGGTCATGGCTTCTATCTGGTCGTGGGTCACGTAAATCATCGTGGCATCCAGCTCTTCATGCAGCCGCGCCAGCTCGATACGCATCTGCACCCGCAACGCCGCGTCTAGGTTGGAGAGCGGCTCATCAAACAGGAAGATGCTGGGGTTGCGCACAATCGCTCGGCCAATCGCCACCCGCTGGCGCTGCCCGCCGGACAGCGCTTTGGGCTTGCGATCCAGCAGCGGCTCAAGCTGAAGGATCTTGGCAGCTTCCAGCACCTTGGCGCGGCGCTCCTCTTTGGGCACCCCAGCCAAGCGCATGCTGAAGCCCATGTTGCCCTCAACGGTCATGTGCGGGTAAAGCGCGTAGCTTTGAAACACCATCGCCAAACCGCGGTCGGCGGGGCCCACCTCGTTCATGCGCTTGCCATCGATGAGAATATCGCCGTCGCTGGCGCTCTCCAGGCCCGCGATCATGCGCATCAGCGTGGATTTACCGCAGCCCGAGGGGCCAACGAACACCACGAACTCACGATCATTAACGTCGAGATCAATGCCCTTGATGACCTTGGTGTCGCCAAACTGCTTGGTAATGTTCTTGAGTTGTAAGGTTGCCATGGGGAACTCCTTTACTTGACGGCGCCAAAGGTCAGGCCGCGCACCATTTGTTTTTGGGTCATCCAGCCGAGGATTAGGATGGGGGCGATGGCCATGGTAGAAGCCGCCGACAGCTTGGCCCAGAACAGCCCTTCGGGGCTTGAGAACGAGGCAATGTAGGCGGTCAACGGCGCGGCTTTCGACGAGGTGAGGTTGAGACTCCAGAACGCTTCGTTCCAGCTCAAAATCACCGAGAGCAGCCCGGTCGACGCAATCCCTGGCAGGGTCAGCGGCAGTAGCAGGAAGAACACTTCCTGCAGAGTGGAGGCACCGTCCATCCGGCCCGCTTCGAGAATGTCTTTGGGCATATCTTTAAAGAAGGTGTAGAGCATCCACACCACGATGGGCAGGTTCATCAAGGTATAAATAATGATCAGCCCGGTGCGGGTGTCCAGCAGCCCGACATCGCGGAAAATCAGATAGATAGGCACCAGAACACCCACCGGCGGCAGCATTTTGGTGGAGAGCATCCACAGCAGCGTGCCCTTGGTGCGCTTAGTGGGCAAAAAAGCCATGGCATAGGCCGAAGGAGTGGCGATGAGCAGCGCTAAAAACGTAGAGCCAAACGCCACCGCGATGCTGTTCAGCGCGAAACGGGCATAGCCCGAGCGTGCCTGCACCTCCTGATAGCTTTCCAGCGTGGGTGAAAAGAGAAAGCTGGGGTCGGCTATCGCCGCCGTCTCGGTTTTAAAACCGGTCAGCACCATCCACAGGATAGGGAAAAAGATAATCAGCGCGATCGACCAGCCCAACAGGGTCAATACCAGTTGCCGGACAGGCAACGAGCGAGTGTGTGCCGGTGCGCTATTACGATGAGTTGTCATTGAAATGCTCCCAAGACGCCCTGGTGCCGGGGTCAGTCTTCTAAGTTCTTAGCGACCATACGGACAAGGAAAATCGCGACGATATTGGCCAGAATGATGGCGATCACCCCACCCGCCGAGGCCATGCCCACATCGAAATCCAGCAGCGCTTGGATGTAGATCAAATAAGCCAAGTTGGTGGTGGCGAGCCCAGGCCCACCGGAGGTAGTGACAAAGATCTCGGCAAAAATCGTCAGCAGGAAGATCATTTCAATCATGATCACCACGCTAATCGCCCGCTTTAGGTGCGGTAGCGTGATAAAGAAGAAAATCGCCAGCGGCCCCGCGCCATCCATCCGTGCGGCTTCCACTTGGTCTTCATCCAGCGATTGCATCGCCGTCAGCAGGATCAGTAGCGCAAACGGCAGCCACTGCCACGAGACGATGATGATGATGGAGGTCAGCGGTAGCGATGAGAACCAGTCCAGCGCAGGAAGCCCCAGCGACTGTGCTAACCACGCCAACACCCCGTTAGAGGGGTGCATCATCATGTTTTTCCATACCAGCGCGCTCACCGTTGGCATGACAAAGAAGGGAGAGATCGCCAATACGCGGGCTATGCCCCGCCCGGCAAAATCCTGTTGAAACAGAACCGCTAAGAGCGTACCGCCCACCACGGTAATCACCAGCACCCAACCCACCAGCAGCAGCGTGGTGCCCATGGCCGACCATAGCGCGGGGTCGGTCAGCAGGTACTCATAGTTTTCCAGCCCGGCGAAGCCGGTCATCTCGGGCATCAGTAAGTTGTAACGCTGGAAAGAGAACCAGATGGTCATGCCTAGGGGCACAATCATCCAGAGCAGGAGCAGCGTTACGGCGGGCGCTTGAAGCGAAAGCGTTCTCAGCCCGCCGACCGTACGGCCAGAAGCACGTGTTCTATTCATGGAAATACCTGCAAGAAAACAGACCTGCGAGAACCACCGAAAACGCCTGCCCGTGGCCGGGCAGGCGCAGGAGTGCATTAACGTTCGATGTAGCCCGCCCGCTGCATCGTGCGCTCAGTAGCACGCTGGGCGCTATCTAGCGCCTGCTCAACCGACGTATCACCGGTCAGCGCCGCCGCAATGGTTTGGCCTACCTGAGTTCCAATCGATTGGAACTCAGGAATACCCACAAACTGCACGCCCACATAGGGGTTCGGCTCTAGGCTAGAGTCGGTGGGGTCGGCCTCTTTAATGGCGTTAAGTACGAAGCCAGCAAACGGCGCGGCTGAGGTGTACTGCTCGTTAGCGTAGGTGGATTCACGAGTACCCGGCGGTACGCTGGTCCAGCCGTTAGTCTCACCGACAAGCTCGATATACTCTTCAGAAGTGGCCCAGGTAATGAACTCTTGAGCTGCCTCTTTATGCTCAGAGGAGGCTGGGATAGCCAGTGCCCAAGACCACAGCCAGTGGGAACCTTTGGGAGTTTCCGCGATGGGCGCGGGTGCAAAGCCAAGCGTACCGGCTACGTCGGACTCACTCTCGTCGTAGAGCTTGCCTGCCGCCGAGGTAGCATCGACCCACATGGCGCAGTTACCGCGTGAGAAGAGCGCGAGGTTCTCGTTAAAGCCGTTGGAGCTGGCGCCTGGCGGGCCGTAGTTGCTGAGCAGGTCTACGTAGAACGAAATCGCGTTATTCCACGCCTCAGAGTTCAGCTCCGGGTTCCACTGCTCATCAAACCAGCGGCCGCCGAAGGTGTTCACCAGCGTCGAGACAAAGGCCATGTTCTCGCCCCAGCCCGGCTTGCCGCGCAAACAGATACCCGCCAGGCCCTCTTCGCTACCGTGGAGCTGTTCGGCCCAGTCGCGCACCTGCGCCCAGGTGGGCTGCTCGGGCATCTCAATGCCTGCCTGCTCAAACAGATCGGTGCGATAATACATCATCGAGCTTTCTGCATAGAACGGCAGGGCGTGCAGCGTGCCGTCCAGGCTTAAGCCGTCGCGTACCGATGCCAGCAGATCGTCTTCGTTGTAGTCATCGGGCAGGCTGTCCAGCGGCTCAAGCCAGCCGCGTTCCGCCCAAATGGGCACTTCATAAGTACCGATGGTCATCACGTCGAACTGCCCACCGCCGGTGGCAATATCCGTGGTCATGCGCTGACGCAGCACGTTCTCCTCAAGTACCACCCAGTCCAGCGTGATATCCGGGTGCGCTTGCTCAAAGGCATCGGTCAGGCTCTGCATAATGACCATGTCATTATTGTTCACCGTGGCGACGGTGATCTCAGTTTGAGCCTGGGCTTGGCCAGCTACCGCAATAGCAGCTGCTAGGGTCGTGACGGGCAAATGACGCACGAGACGCATACAGCACTCCTCTTGGCAAATATTGGCATTGTTGTTGCCTTGATCTTATTGATCACCAACCGAACAAAAGATCGCACGCAAGCCAAAAAAAAGCAAAGCCTGCCGCGTTAGACTTTACGCTAATGTATTCAATTGCTTGCATGTTGCAACCGCGAAGATAGCGCTCACTCCATCGCCTCGAGGATATGCCGCGCAGCGATCTCGTCGGTGATCAAGCCCTTCAGCCAGCCACCGCGCAGTGCGGCTAAAATGGCAGGCGCTTTATCACGGCCACCGGCAATCCCCACCATGAGGTGCTTCCCAAAACGCTCCAGCGGCAAGCTGGTGACCCGTCGGGTAATCGAGCAATCGATCACCTCTCCACGACGGTTCAGCGGCCAACCCAGCAGCTCTCCCACCGCTTCGCGGCCCAGCAGCTCATCTAGCTCGCTTTCGCTAATGAAGTGGTCTTGAAAAAGCGTGGCCTGGCGGTCAATACGGCCAATGCCGATAAACGCCGCCTCTGACTCTCGCGCTACATCGGCTATCGCTTTGAACAAGCGCTGGGACAGCATGGCCTCTTTTTCCGCCAGCGACTCCGCCACTACGGGGGCAGGCAATAAAAAGCGCTCGCCGCCGGTTTTATCCGCCAGCACCATCACGGCGTCGTAGCGGTTGGCGGAGCCATCCCGTGCCACGTTGCCCACCAGCGAGACAAACCGATGCTGCGGCCGCTCCAAGCGGCTTAGCGCTTCCACTGCCGCACGTACCGAACGCCCGGTCCCCAGCGAGAGCGTCAGCGGCTCGCTGCGCTCCACCAGCCGCGCAATGCGCTCGGCCCCCGCCACGGCCAGATAGTACGCGCCGCTTTCGGGGGCCTGGGTGTCCGCAGGCACCACGTCGCAGTAAGCCAGCTGGAAGCGCTCCCGCAGCGTGCTGCCGAGCGCCATACAGGTGGAAATGGGGTGATCGATATGCACTTTCACCAACCCCTCTTGGCGCGCCAGGGCTAGTAAGCGTTGGACGCCAGGGCGTGAGACGCCAAGCTGAGTGGCAATCTCATCCTGGGTCATGCCGCCCACATAGGACATCCAGGCAGCCCTGGCTGCTTGGTCGAGCTTTACTTCAAACTTATCCATGGGTTGGTTCGCCGCTTATATTGAAAAACGCCATCATACAAAGCCTGCGCCAAGACCAGTAGTGTGCTATCCGCTAACATTGGCAGTACAGCGTTACGTCATTACCCAAGGGAGGCCTCTGATTATGTATAAGCTCGCGTTTTTTGTTCCCATTGAAAGTGCTGAAAGCGTTAAAAACGCCGTATTCGAAACCGGCGCGGGGCGGATTGGCGATTACGAACACACCTGCTTTCAAACGCGTGGTACTGGCCAGTTTCGTCCCCTCGATGGTGCAGAGCCACATATTGGTCAGATCGGTAAGCTGGAAACCGTTGAGGAGTTCAAGGTCGAGCTGGTCTGCGCCGACGAGCATATTCAGGCCGCTATTGCCGCGCTCAAACTGGCGCATCCTTATGAAGAAGTCGCCTACGACGTATGGCAGCTCGCCGACCTTTAAGACGACTAGGCGCTACCCACATAGCGCTCGCGATCTTCAGGCGTGATTTTGCTGATATGCAGCGGATACGCAGCGTTTTCACGGTCGGCAAAGTAGTGGCGCAGCGTGCGCTCAATGGTAGGAAAAGCCAGCGCATTCCAAGGGATCTCGTGCTCCTCAAACAGCTCCACTTCCAAGCTCTCTGGCCCGGGGCCAAAGTCACCTATCAAGTCGGCAAGAAAAATCATATACACTTGGTTGATATGCGGTAGATCAATCAGCGTGTATAGACCGCCTAAAGTGACCTCGGCAAACGCCTCTTCCCAGGTTTCCCGCGTGGCGGCCTGCTGGGTGGTCTCGGCGTTCTCCATGTACCCCGCCGGTAGCGTCCAGTACCCTTTTCGAGGGGAGATCGCTCGCTTGCAGAGCAGCACTTTGGAGCCGCTCACCGGCAGCGTACCCGCCACGATGCGGGGATTTTGATAGTGGATCGTGCCACAGCCGTCGCACAGGTAGCGGGGGCGGTCGTCTCCCTCGGGAACGGCAAACCGGACTTTCTCACCACACTGACTACAAAAGTTCATCGCGTTTTCTCTACGGCTGGTGGGTCGAGGCATCAACGTGCTTGACGATGATCACCGTGGCTGGGTAAAAGAGAGCAAAGTAAAGAGACTCCTATGTTAGAGAAACTGCGCAAACGGCTGCAACAGCATACCCCTCAACGGCTAGACCATGTAGCACTGCCGGAAGCTGCCGTGCTCATGCCGATTGTTGAGCGCCCTGCCCCCACCCTACTGTTTACTCGCCGAGCCAGCCACTTGAATACCCACCGTGGCCAAGTCGCTTTTCCTGGCGGTAAACGTGAACCGGGTGACGCTGATCTATACGCCACGGCGTTGCGGGAAGCAGAAGAAGAGATTGCGTTAGCCCCTGGCCTGGTACAGCCCCTGGGGCGGCTGTCGGACGTCATTTCGCTTCACGGCATTCGCGTGACGCCCTGGGTGGGTATTATTCCACCGGATCTACCGCTGGTGGCAGACCCAGCGGAGCTGGACGCTATTTTTGAAGTCCCGCTCAGCCACTTTTTAGACGACCAGCGCACCCATACCGATGTGATTACCGTCGATGGCGTCGCCCACTATGTGCCCAGCTATCACGTCGATGGTCACGTGATTTGGGGATTATCTGCCATGATGTTGGTGGAGCTGTTGGCCGAGGGTTTTGGAATGGAGATTGACCTTTATCAGCGCCCGCCCGGCGCCCTACGCCACTACCCCGAACGACGCACCCCCACAAGCAGTCGCTCGGCCAAAGCCGAACGCGCGCCCGTTACGAGAATCACGAAATGATCGCTTTATCTGAACTGGACTCTCCCGCCCTTGACCCGCAAGCCCATTTGGAGCTGGTCGACGCGCTGGTGGAACAAGGTTGGTATGTGGGGAAAGGGGTGATCGACTCGGCTCTGTGTCAAGCGCTGCACCGCGAGATCCACCACCTCGCCGAACACGACGCGCTGGATGAGGCTGGCATTGGCCGAGGCCAGCAGCACCACTTACGTAAAGATATCCGGGGTGATGCTATCCATTGGCTAGACCGAGAGAGCGACGCTCAGCGCCGATACCTGGATGCTATGGCAGAGCTACAGCAGTCTCTCAACCAAGCGCTATTTCTTGGCCTGTTTGAGTACGAAGCCCACTTTGCTCACTACCCTGCCGGAGCCTTCTACCAGCGCCACTTGGACAGCTTTCGCGGGCGGGCCAACCGCGTGATTTCCACCGTCGGCTATTTGAACCCCGACTGGCCGAGCGACGGCGGCGGTGAAATGGTGATTTATCACCCGGACGACCCAACCCTGGAAGTGGCCCGCGTGGTGCCCGAAGCCGGTACGTTTGCCTGCTTTTTATCGGAAACCATTCCCCACGAAGTGCTACCCACCCGCCAGCCTCGCGCTAGCATTGCGGGCTGGTTCCGCCGCAACGCATCCATGGGCGGCGTATTAGATCCTGCCCGCTAATTTATGAGCAATAAGAGAGAGGCAACCCTAGCAGCAAAATTGGCCACCTTAGAAGCGCGCAACGCCGCACTCGAGGAGGAAAAGCGCCACTATCAGTGGCTGGCCGAGAGCACCACCGACCTGATCTCCCGCCACGCCCGAGACGGCACGTTTTTGTATGCCTCTCAGGCCGCGCGGGAGCTGCTGGGCTATGAACCCGACGAGCTCATCGGCGTCTCCGCGTATCAGCTTTTTCACCCAGCGGATTTGAACGACCTGCTCAACAAGTCACCGCGGGTTTACTACCACGACGGTTTCTATCAGCAAACCTACCGTTTCCGCGCCAAAGCGGGCCATTACGTATGGTTTGAAACCACCAGCCGCACCCGGCGGGATACAGAGACCGGCGAATTGATCGATATCCTGTGCGTCTCCCGAGACGTTGGACGTCGTATTGAGGCTGAAGCCACTCGCGAGCGTTTGGCGCAGGTGGTCGAATCCACCACCGACTACGTGCTGTTTTTAGGGCCAAACCAGCAGGTATTCAGCGCTAACGAAGCCGCTCGCCGCTGCTTTGCCTTGCCCAACGAAGCGTCTACTGCACTCAGTGAGCTATACCAAGCCGACTCGCTGCGCTTATTAAATGAGGTGGTATTTCCCGCCGTGGAGCGTTACGGCTCATGGAGCGGTGAGCTGGAGATGCGCACCGCAAGCGGCAGCGTGCCGGTGCTCAGTGTGGTACTGGCCCACCGCAGCCGGGGGGCAGAGCCTGGTCACTTTGCCTTGGTGAATCGCGATATTAGCGCCCGCAAAGCCGCAGAAGCCCAGGCGCGTCGCCACCAAGAGCAGATTGCCCACGCTAACCGGCTAGCTGCCGCAGGCGAACTTGCCTCCAATATCGCCCACGAGCTGAATCAACCCTTAGGCGCCATTGCCAACTACACCAGCGGCGCGTTGCTAAAGTGCCAGCAGCAACCCACGCCCCTCGCCAGCGAGCTTCAACTACCTCTAGAGCGCATCGACGAGCAGGTACAGCGCCTCGCCCAGCGTCTGCGGCATCTGCGCAGCTTCGTCCGAAAGCGTAGCCATCAAGTACGCCCACTGGTTTTGGCTGACGTAGTGACAGCCGCCTGCGGGCTCTGCGACTGGCAGTACCAACAGGCAGCGGTGGGTCTAACGGTAGAGCTTCCCGCTGGGCTGCCGCGGATCTACGGCGACGCGATTGCCTTGGAACAGGTCATCGTTAATTTATTGCTGAATGCGCTGACTGCCAGCCGTCGAGTGGTTGATGCCAAAACAGTGCGCGTCAGCGCACGGCGAAGCGGCCAGCGACAAATCACGCTAAGCGTGGAGGACGAAGGGCCGGGGGTCGACCCGAGGTATCAGCCCATGATTTTTAACGCTTTTTTTACCACCCGTGATGAAGGGCTTGGCATGGGGCTAGCCATTAGCCGCACACTGGTGGAAAGTATGGGAGGCACCCTCTCCCTGCGCACCGACAGCGCTAAAGGTGCCTGTTTTGACGTATTTCTACGCACGGAGACCGACGTTTGATGCCCTCGGCTAATGCGCCTACGACTACCTCTTCGCCCAAGACTAGCGCCATCGCGGTGGTCGATGACGACGACGCGCTTCGGGAATCGCTGGTGTGGCTATTGGAATCGGTAGGGCTCACCTCCCGCGCTTTCGCCAGCGGTGACGCCTTTTTAACCACGGAGCACGAAACCTTTGGCGCGCTACTGCTGGACGTTCGCATGCCGGGTATGAGTGGTCTTCAGGTGCAACAACAGCTCGTTGACCAGGGCAGCCGCCTGCCCCTCATCATGATGACCGGTCACGGCGACGTTCCCATGGCGGTGGCAGCATTGAAGAACGGCGCATTCGACTTTATCGAGAAGCCCTTCAATCATCAGCAGCTCATCGATGTAGTGCAGCAAGCACTCAGCCATACCGAACAGCAGCATCAACAGACCCAGGCACTGGCACGATTACAAACAGAGTTCGACGCCCTGCGCCCCAAAGAGCAGCGCATCGTGCAGCATGTTGCAGAGGGCATGACCAGCCGTGAAATCGCCGATCACATGGGCATCAGCGCCAAAACCGTCGAGGTGTATCGACTGCGGGCGATGAAGGCGATGGGAGCGGCCAATGTGGCCGCCTTAGTGCGTCAGGCGGTAGCGCTCTCGCTGGTCCCCGCGTTGCCGCCTGATGCCGAGTGAACATTGGTTAGCTAAGTGGCACGATCTGGCCGCTGGCTTCTTCCAACACGCGGCTCACCTGCTCGTAGTTGGCACGACCTTCCCCTTTATGCTCTTCGATCAGGCTCACCACGTTCAACAGCGTTTCCATGCCAAAGGCCTGCTCATCGGTCGCCGTGAACGCCTGAATGTAGGCCTCGCCGTCGGCTCCCCACCCCAGCTTGATCGGCGCATCGATGATGTTCACTTGGGTGCCCACTGGCACACGCCAGAAGACTGACTCAATATCCTCGGGGTGCATGCGAATACAGCCGCGACTGGCGCGCATACCAATCCCGTCAGGTTGATTGGTGCCATGAATCAGATAACCGGGAATATCCAACAAAATGGCATATTGACCCAGCGGGTTATCCGGTCCAGGCGGTACGACCGCAGGCGGCGGGTCACCACGCTCGGCGGCCTCGCGGCGGATCGACTCAGGCGGGTACCATGCCGGATTTTCCAAGCGCATGGTGGTTTCGGTGATACCCAACGGCGTATTGTAGGCATCGCGGCCAATGCCGATGGGATAGGTTTCGACACGGGGAGCATGGCCATCTTCGGCCTCGGGGTAGTAATACATGCGCAGCTCGGCAACGTTGATCACGATACCAGTGCGAGGCTCGTCAGGAAGGATGAACTGCCCCGGAATGGTGACCTCGGTGCCTTCGCCAGGCACCCACAGACTCACGTCCGGGTTAGCCATGCGGATCTCTTCGTAGCCCACGTTATGCGCTCGGGCAATATCCAGCAGCGTGTCCTCTTCACTCGCAGTGACGGTATACACTTCGCCCACCATATTGCCCGACTCGGGCAGTAAAAAATGGCCTTTCGGCAGCTCAGTATCGTTGGCGATCGCGCTGGCTGTCATCAGCCAAGCGCCTAATGCCACAACACCGCCAGCCAAGCGCTGTTTCAATGGCTGAAACAGCCATGAAGGGTCTGTCAGGGTCATTGGAAAATCTCTCTATGTCGCTATCGCTCTACGGCGATCTTGATGACGATGAAAATGAATATGCACAGCCATAGGCAGCGGGTCAATTCGCCAGACTGTCGCAGCCGTTTAACCTTTATCTAGCATTTTCTTGATAACGATGATCTTCGCACCGAGCGCGATACCGAGATGAACAATAGCGAAGACAACGCTAACGAGATGCGCGACACAGAGCTAAGCAGTACTTTAACGAGTACATAGCAGCCATTGCTCGCAAAAAGGGCCTTGCCATTCGGCAAGGCCCTTCTCGTATGTGAGTGGCGACAACGGTATACAACACGCTACCAAGCGCTGCCCTAAGGCAGTGCCAGATATTAGCCTTTCAACTTGGCAGACATCGTGATATCGGCCTTGAGGACTTTAGATACTGGACAGTTGGCCTTGGCGGTTTCGGCGGCTTCCTGAAAAGCAGCGTCGTCGGCACCGCTCACGCTGGCTTCCACGTCCAGGTGAATGCTGGAGATATCAAAACCGGCATCGCTTTGCGACAGCGTGACTTTTGCCTGGGTATCGATGGCGTCGGCGGTGTAGCCTTTCTCACCAAGGATCATCGATAGGGCCATCGAGAAACAGCTGGCGTGTGCGGCGCCGATCAACTCTTCTGGGTTGGTGCCGGGCTCGCCTTCGAAACGCTGCTTGAAGGAGTAACCTGCATCCAGTACGCCGCTTTCCGTGGCGACTTTGCCTTGGCCATCTTTCAAACCACCTTCCCAATGTGCGCTTGCTTTACTATCCATTCTGTTCTCCTTTCCTAGGGTAGTGTGCTTCTCGCAGGATGAACGCAGGGTTACGTTCGGTGCTCATTCAGCGTAGCTGATTCTGAGCAGTGATTCTATGTGGCTGTCGAAACCTCTAAACCCCGACGATAAAACTGCTGGCGCTCACTGCGGACAATAAAAAGGATTCGCTGGCTTGGTTTACTGGCAAGCGCGGGCGCAACGGCGGCCTCGACGGTGACGTTTCTCGTCCCCGTTAGCGCCCTGCTGTGGGGCTATGTGCTGCTGGAGGAAACGCTGAGCCTACAGGTCATTGCTGGCATGGTGATTACCCTACTGGGCACTGCCATTGCCACGAAAATGCTACGCTTTAGGCCTAGCGGGGCGTTACGGAGACCACTTCCCCCACACGAATGACGCCACCTTCCCCCGCCGTCAACGTGGCGTTTTGGCCAAAGTGCGCGCCCTTCAAGTGGGGTTGGGTATTCAGTGCCAGCAGCGTTTTCAGTGGCTCGGCTTGAGTAGGAATCGTGCCGGTCTGCTGGTCGACGGTGGTGATTTTGCAGCGCTGGCAGGGTTTGCGCAGGGTGAGCTGATAGCTGCCGCTCTCGATCGTCGCCCAACCATCCTCTTGCCAAGCCTCGTCGCAATCCACCACGATATTGGGCCGAAACCGATTCATGGGCACCGGTGTATTGCCGCCCGCCACCAGCGCGTTGTTCAACGCATCCAGCGAACCGGTAGTGGTGATCAAAAAGGGATAACCATCGGCAAAGTAGGTGTGCGCCTCGCCACCGGCCAGAAAATCGTCCTCCACCGCCCGTGTAAAGGTAGTGGCGAAACGCACCAGACTCACACCCTTGGCCGGTTCACCCAATGCCGCCTCTAGCCACTCGGACACTGCCTCGCTCTCCGGCAGCGCTTTGCAGTGATCACTCCACACCGATACCAGCCGCAAGTTGCCCTTGGGCTCTTCCAGTGAAATGGAAATTGGCTCGACGGTGGGGTGAGAGAGCACCAGAGCATCGGAGGTCAACGCCACGGAGATCGTGGCCAGCGCAGGTAGCTGGCGCTGGGTGACGAAGCGTTGCTGGGCATCCACCAGCATCCAACGGCGATCCCAAGCGAGACCGTGGGCATGAATCTCGCTCTGGGTCACATCGATCCCCTGCAGGGATTTCACCGGGTAAACCGTTAATTGCGTAATCTTCACAGCGGCCTCGTACGCTTTGGGCATGGCAGAATGAACCGTTAGCCTAACGAGGTTCTGATACACCGCCAAACGATTTTTGGTCGCGCCGCTATAGCGTGTCGCCTGCTTCGATGCGGTATCCCAAATCCACGACTCTCTGCGCCAACGTCTCACCACGAATACGCGCCAACAACGCTTTGGCGGCCGCCTCACCGATGGCTTGGCGGGGCGTCACGACACTGGCCAAGCGGGGTGACATCGCTTGGCCCACGTCGTGCCCATGAAAGCCTGCAATCGCCATCTGTTCTGGCACATCAATGCCCTGCCGCTGACACTCAAAATAAGCGCCTACGGCTACGTCGTCGTTGGTACAAAAAATGCCGTCTGCTTCTGGGTAGTCGCGCTGAATTTCCTGCATCAGCGCGGCCCCGACGGTATAGGAGGAGCGCTGGCTGCTCTGCAGGGTCACCGGCGTGAGCCCCTGCTCTTCCATGGCTTGACGATACCCCTGCTCGCGTTGCCGGGTACGCTCATCGAGCCGAACGGCGAGGTAGATCACCTGACGACGACCGCGGCGAATCATCTCGCTGACCATGTCGTAAGCGGCGCGTACATTGTCGTAGCCTACTGCCTGCTGCAGGGGCGGGCGGTGGGTATCCATGATCTCGACGATGGGAATACCCGCCGTTTCCAGCATGCGTAGACTGCGCGGCGTGTGATCATGGTCAGAGAGAATCACCCCATCTACGTTATACGACAGTAGCGAGGCAAGGCTGCGCTCCTCGAGCTCCTGACTATAGCCGTAGTGGGAGAGCATCAAGTGATAGCCTGCCGGTTCGGTATGGGCTTCGATCCCCACGATGACGTCGGCAAATACTTGGTTGGTCAACGAGGGGACCAGTACGCCTATCGAGTGACTGGTCGCGCGGGAGAGCAGATCCGGGGCGCGATTGGGTATATAACCAAGCTGCTCGGCGATGCCGAAGATGCGCTCTCGAAGCCCTTCCGATACCGTTTCCGGGTCGCGTAAACAGCGGCTAACGGTCATCTTGGTGGCACCAACGCGATCAGCAATATCTTGTAATGTAGGGCGTTTTTTCTTCAATGGCGTCGCTGCCTTGTACAATGGATGGCGCTCGAACCCTACCATAACGAATAGTAGAGCCCGTCGCCTATCCCTTCCTTTAGCCTAATGAGCGGCTCTGTTCGGGTACCAGCGTGGCGCTAAAACGCTCGACGATCACCGCCGGTGTTAGTCTGATGGAGAGCGTCACCGCCTCATCTGCTGCCGGTGGTTCTAGGTCGGCTAGCTGGCTGGCTAACATACTGTCGCCCTTAAAGAAGTGCCCGGCACGAGTTTCTAAGCGCTCGCGCAGCAGCCCATGCGTGCCTTCTAGGTAAAGAATACGCAGCGCGCTATCCCCCTCTCTCAGGCGGTCGCGGTAGCGCCGCTTCAGGCCAGAGCAGGCAATCACCACCGACTCACCCCGCGCCTTATACTCGGCAAATAGCCCAGCCAGGGTTGCTAGCCAGTCGCGACGGTCATCGTCGTTCAGCGGTGTACCGCTGGCCATTTTGGCCACATTAGCGGGCGAGTGATGATCATCGCCATCGATGAAGGTGGCACCTAGCGTCGCAGCCAACTGCTGACCAATATGCGACTTCCCCGAACCTGACACCCCCATGACGAGAATGCGATATGAGCCGTTATGATTTGAATCAGTCGTCACACGCGGCTCCTATCAGTTACCGCGCACGGCGGTGAGGTCGGGCAACCAAGTCACGATGCTTGGGAAGGCGATGAGCAGCACCAGCACCACAAGCAGCGCGGCATAATAAGGCAACATGGCCTTGACCAAAGACTCCATGGAGACTTTACCCACGCCACAGCCCACGTAAAGACAGGTGCCCACCGGCGGCGTGAGTAGCCCAATCCCCAGAATGAAGGCCATCAGCACGCCAAAGTAAGCGGCATCCACGCCGACCGATGTGACGATAGGTGCCAGCATCGGCGCCATGATGACCATGGCCGGCGTGAGGTCCATTACAAAGCCCACCAGCAGCAACAGTGCCGCCACAATCAGCAGCAGAAGGAACGGCTCCTGGGTAATCGCCTGTACCTGACGTACCAACGTTTGCGGAACCATATTGATGGTCAAGAACCACGCAATAACGGTGGCAAAGGCCAACAGCATCATTACCATCCCGGTCAGCCTGGCGGTACGAATCAGCATGCCCATGAGTTCGCTGAGCTTGAACTCGCGGTAAACCAGCAGTGAAATCGCCAGCGAGTAAAGCAGTGCAGCGACCGCCGCTTCGGTGGCCGTAAACACACCGCCAATAATGCCGCCAATCACGATGACCGGTAGCACCAGGGCCAGCCAAGCGTCTTTGAAGGCTTTCCAGAGCACGTCCCAGCGGAACTGGCGCACGCCGCCGCCCTGCTTATTGGCCAGAATATAGGTGGTGACCATCAGGGCAGCGCCAATCAGTAGCCCAGGCACAATGCCGGAAATGAACAGGCGGCTGATGGAGGTTTCGGTGACGATGCCGTAAAGAATTAGCGGAATAGAAGGCGGAATAATGATCCCGATCACCGATGAGACAGTGTTAATCGCCGTGGCGTTGGCCGCGGTATAGCCCTGCTGCTTCATCGAGGGAATCATCATGGAGCCAGTGGCCGCCGTATCGGCCACCGCCGAGCCACTAATGCCGCCAAAGAACATGGAGCCAGTAATCGCTACCTGGCCAAGGCCGCCACGCATAAAACCGACCAGCGCTCCCGCAAGCTCCATCAAACGGCGCGCGATGCCGCCGTTACTCATTACTTCACCGACCAAAATAAAGAACGGAATGGCCAGCAGCGGGAAGCTGTTCACCCCACGAATAGACTGCTCAATCATAATCGAGAGCGGAATATCTGAGAGCACCGCCATGACCAGCGCCGCCACTCCCAAACCAAACGCGATGGGCAAGCCGATCACAATCGACACTAATAAAATGGCGAGAAAAATCCACAGCATGACGATTACTCCCCTTGTGCGTTGGCCGACTGGCCGTGTGGTTGAACAATAATGCGTACGCTCATCCATACCCGCCAAAGCGACACAGCGGCGATAAAGATGACGCAGAGCACGAGGGAAAGGCTGACCAAACTGAGAGGCACGCCCATAATCGCAGAGCGCCCGCTGGAGCGTGACAGCACTTGATAGCCGCCAAACACCATGACCAGCATAAGACCGGCAATAATTAGGTGCTGTAAGCAGTACAGCATATGCGCAAAGCGCAGTGGCAAACGCCGCACCAAGGCATCCACGGCAATGTGCTCATAGCGGGCAAACGCAGCGGCCGCGCCAATAAACACCAGCCAAATAAACAGCATGCGCGCCAGCTCATCGACCCAAGGCAGCGAGTGGTTAAATAGCGAACGGCCCACCACATTGCTGGACACCGCCACAATCAGCGCCACTAAAATGGCGCCGATCAAATACTCCATGCCAAGCGTTAACCAGCGAAACAGCGCGGGGCCTTGACGCGTTTCAGTATCAATTTCCAGCAGCTTGCGATTGGGGTCGTCTAAATAGACCGACGGATCTTCAATCGTAGGCGCTCTCAAAGAGGATTCAGCGTTGGGAGGTGTTGAGGAGGATGTCATAAGAACTCCAGGGGCACTGACAAGTCGGGCAGGCACAATGGCCTGCCCGATGGCGCGCTTAATGGTGCGTATTAGTTGCTAGCATCTTCAACGATCTGTTGAATTTCAGCGATCAGATCTTCGCCAATGCGCGGCGCCCACTCTTCATAAACGGGCTGCACGGCGTCTTGGAACGCGGCCAGTTGCTCATCGCTCAAGCGAGTGATCTGCATACCGCGGGCTTCTAACTGCTCACGGGACCAGTCGTCATACTCAGCAGAGAGCTGAATTTCGTACTCGGCGGATTGACGCGCGGCTTCCAGCACCAGCTCTTGGTACTCGGGTGCCATACGGTCCCAGGTACGCTCGGAAAGCATCATGATGAACGGTGTGTAGACGTGGCGGGTTTCGGTGCCGTAATCCTGAACTTCGTTGAAGTTAGAGGTCAGGATGGTGCTCCAGGGGTTTTCCTGGCCATCGACCACGCCCTGCTCTAGGGCAGAGAACAGCTCACCAAACGCCATCGGCGTGGGGTTAGCACCTAATGCTTCCCAAATCGCCAGGTGCACCGGGTTCTGCATGGTACGTACGCTCAAACCGCGAACATCCTGGCCTGCGACATCTTCTGGCGTTTCAACGGGGCGCGCGCTGTTAGAGAGCTGGCGGTAGCCGTTTTCAGAGAAAGTGAGTGCCTTTAAGCCAGTGCCTTCAAAGCCATCTAGCATCTCTTGGGCAACGTCGCTCTGCATCACTGCAATGGCGGCTTCACGGCTGGGCAGCAGGAACGGTAGGTCGAACGCCGACAGCGCTTGCACATAGCCTGTGGTTGCGGAGCTAGATGGGTACGTCATATCCAGCGTGCCGGTCTGCAGCATTTCCATCATCTGAACATCGTCGCCCAACTGGCTGTTGGGGAACACGTTGACCGTGATACGGCCTTCGGTGCGCTGCTCTAGAATCTCGCCAAAGTATTGGCTAGAGAGAAACTGCGGAGAGGTTTCAGAAAGGCCAATGCCCATGCGAAGCGTATGGCTACCGTGGTCCGCCACGACATCCCCTTCAATGGCCGGCGGGTCGGAAAGCTCGGGGCTTTGGGCATGCGCCATGCCAAAAGTAAGGGTGGTTGCACCAACTAAGGTAAGCGTGTTGCGCCAAATCGCTGTCATGACGTTATCTCCAAACATTCATTGTTGTTGAGTGCTGAACTGCTAATTGCTAAGCGGTTATGAACGCTGCCGTGCTATCGCGCCTGTTACGCCGTAGTGTTACCGGTAACATCCAATAAGCGAAGGCTAGTGACCATTCGGCTGGGTGTCAAAGCAAAACTGCCAACTTACGACCAACGTCTAGGGATAGCCACTCACCGCCTAGCGCGCTACATTACCCGCTATGCATCCTGTCCTGGAGTCCACATGCCTGCGTTAGACACTTGCAGCGAACTAGAGCTAGACCATCAGCTCTGCTTCGCCCTCTATTCAACATCGTTGATGATGACAAAAGTTTATAAACCGCTTTTGAAAAAGTTAGGGCTTACTTACCCGCAATACCTAGCCATGCTGGTACTTTGGCAAGAAGATGGCATTACTGTAGGGACACTCAGTAAGCGCTTACTGACAGACCCTGGCTCGCTGACTCCTCTCCTAAAGCGTTTAGAAGCCGACCAGCTATTGCACCGCCAGCGTAGCGTGCAAGATGAGCGCGTGGTGGAGCTATTCCTGACCGATAAAGGCCGTTCCCTGCGCGAGCAGGCGCGTCATATTCCCAGTTGTATGGTGAATGCCAGCGAGAAGTCTATGGAGGCCTTAACGCAGTTGAAAGAGGATTTGGTTCAACTGCGCGATAGCCTGCAAAAAGCCAAGTAGTGCGATTATCGTCCGTGGCACTACAAACTTTCCGATCATTTAACTTGCGCACAAAATAAAGCCGCACTAAATTAATAGTGAATGCGTAATTAACCTGATGTACCAGTCACTATCCAACCATAACGACTGAGCCCCATAAACAGGAGAGACTCAATGTCGATTGAAACGATTGCTTACCGCGCACATGCTCATGCCACGGGTGGCCGTGAAGGTTACGTCCCCATAAAGTAGGGATAACTCAGTAAGCTAGGCTAGGCGATTGCACTGTTTTTTTCTTACCTGATGAACAGCGAGGCTATGATGACCGATACGACCTATACACCACCGAGCGTATGGAAATGGGAGCCGGGCAACGGCGGTAAGTTTGCAAACATCAATCGTCCGGTAGCGGGCGCCACCCATGATAAAGCGCTGCCGGTAGGCAAACATCCGCTACAGCTCTACTCCCTCGCCACGCCCAACGGTGTGAAAGTCACGGTAATGCTAGAAGAGCTGCTGGAAAAAGGTATTGAGGCAGCCGAGTACGATGCGCACCTGATTCAAATCGGCGAAGGCGACCAGTTTGGCAGCGGCTTCGTTGAGGCTAACCCTAACTCCAAGATCCCGGTGCTGGTGGATCACAGTATGAACCCGCCCCAACGGGTGTTTGAGTCAGGGGCTATTTTGCTCTATCTCTCCGAGAAATTCGGTGAATTTCTGCCTACAGACCCGGCCAAACGCACCGAGTGCCTCTCTTGGCTGTTCTGGCAAATGGGCAGCGCTCCCATACTGGGCGGCGGCTTTGGTCACTTCTACGCCTACGCGCCAGAGAAGTACCAGTACCCGATTGACCGCTACACCATGGAAGTCAAACGTCAGCTAGACGTACTGGATCGTCACTTGGCCGACAACCGCTTTATGGCAGGCGATGAGTACACCATTGCCGATATAGCGATTCACCCCTGGTACGGCGCGCTGGTGAAAAACCGCGTGTATGAGGCCGCTGAGTTCCTCGAGGCACACACCTATACGAATGTGCTGCGTTGGACCGAAGAGATTGATGCCCGCCCTGCGGTACAGCGGGGCCGCATGGTAAACCGCACCTGGGGCGAACCCAACGAGCAGCTTCACGAGCGCCACGACGCCAGCGACTTCACCGAGAAAACCGAAGATAAGCGTTAATTCGCGTATTAGGAAAACGTACGATGTTCGATCCGAAATACGCCCAGCTGATATTTTCATGCCTGATGGCACTGTTTATGTCATGCATTATGTCGCTGGTCATAACGCTGTATAACGTGGGACTTGTGGAAGGGATTGTAGTGATTTGGCTCAAGGCGTGGCTGTTTGCCTTTGCCGTCGCGCTGCCGGTGATCAACTTGGTCGCCCCCATCGTGCGGCGTTTGGTGAAGCTACTGGTCAAGCAGCCGCACTAACGCCGCTCACTCACTGAGTCCCATTAACCAAACGGGGCCTGCTCATTGCAGGCCCCGTTTGTTATATCATGATGCGTTAAAACTGATAGCGCACATTCGCCGTGACGCTGCGACGGTCGCCGTAGCCACAGTCGCCGCCATCATAACGGCACCAGGAGACATACTCTTCGTCGGTGGCGTTTTTCAGATCCACCGAGAAATCCCACTCGCCCATAGTGTAACCCACCATCGCATCATACAGCGTGCTGGAAGGCACCACCGGCGCGCCGCCAGAGCCAACGTTGTCGCCGACATAACGAACGCCCGCCCCAACACGCCAGTTATTTCCCACATACAGGCGGTTCCACCAGGAAGCCTGCTCTTCGGCCACATACGGCAAGCGAATACCGGTGCCGTCGTTTTTGGCGTTTAAGTTGGTGTATGCGACCTGGGTTTCAAACTGCTGCCAGCGCTTATTTACCTGTAGCTCCCAGCCATCGACCACGGCACCCACTTGCTCGACGCCGCCCGGAGTAACGCCATCGCTAATGCGGTTTTGCTGAGTAATATCAAAGTACGCCGCGCTCACGGCCAGGGATTGATCTGGAGATACGTACTTAAAGCCAATCTCCTCCTGGTCGCCGGTCGTAGGCTTCAAGGGGCTTGGATTGGCCGTACCGTCGTTACCCAAGTTCATGGCGAACGCTTCGGAGTAGCTGACATAGGGTGAGAATCCGTTATCAAAGCGGTACATCAGCCCCAGCCGGCCGGTGGTTTCACCTTCATCACTGACCGTATCCGGTCCAGACAGTGCCAGCGTGCGATTCTCTGCCCAGTCACGACGCAGGCCTGCGGACACCACTACTGGCCCTACTTCGATATGGTCCGCCAGATACACGCCGACCTGCTCAATCTCATTATCCGGGCGGTCAGTGGGGTTCAGCGAATCCAGCTGAAGATTGCCATACTGAGGGTTATAGACGTTGAACTGGCCACCCCCTCCCGTCATATAGCTGTAATTATCCTGAGCCCAGCGGGCGTCCTGACGGTCGATACCCGCCACCAGGGTATGTTGGGTATTGCCAAGCGCGAACTCGCCTTCCAGGCGGGCATCCATATTGAGAATGCGTGTTTCGGCATCTGCAGTGAAGATGGTGCGGTTGACGTTACCCTCAGCATCGGGGACGCTGGGAATATCGATCCAGTGCTCGCGGGTTTCCGTGCTGGAATCGGTATAGCGGGCGGTGGCAGCAAACGCCCAGCTGTCGTTGAGCTGGTGATCGACAAACAGCGTTGTTTCGGTCTTTTCCCGGTCGTAGCGGTCCCAACCCGGCTCGCCAACAAATCGCTCAGAGCCAATAAAGCCTAATGAACCCGGCGCTAACGTGCCTGCCTGGGGAAGAAACTGCGCCGATACCTGACCTTTGTTTTCCTGGCGGTTCAGTAGCAGCGTAATGTTGGTGGCGTCGCTGGGCCGCCACGTAAACGACGGTGCAAACAGGTAGCCATCATCTTCCACATGATCCACCTGGGTGTCGCTGTCACGGGTTAACACCACGAGGCGATAAAGAAACTCGCCCTCTTCATCGGCCGCCCCGGTCACGTCTAACGCCAGCTGCTTGCGGTCGTAGGAGCCATACTGCGCCCACACCTCACCGCTTCGCTCTTCTTGGGGTAGTTTAGAGACGCCGTTGATAATGCCGCCCAAATCCGCTTGGCCGTACAGCATGGAAGATGGCCCGCGCAGCACCTCCACGCTCTCCAGCGCGTAGACGTTGGTGCGCACGGTGTTGTAAGAGCCATACACTTGGCGCAAACCATCCAAATAGCGACCTGCATCAAGCCCGCGCACTTTAGCGCTGTCGCCACGGGTGTCGAATCCGAAGTTGCCCGCGTACACGCCGGGGGTATACAGCAGCGCATCCTGAATGTTTTTGGCACCGCTATCCTGAATAAATTCTTGGTCGATCACTGACATGGAGTAGGGCTGCTCGGCCAGCGGCACATCCAGCTTGCCTACTGAGGGCTCGCGCTCAGCATCGCTATAGCCAAAGCGGCCAGCCGCCTCAGCGGTAACTTCAACAGTTTCAAGGTTCACGTTCTCTTGCGCGTTAGCCGCCGCTACCACAGCGGTAGAAGCGAGGGCGACCGCAACGCTCAGTGCGCGCAGACGAAAGTTAGGTATAGATTTCATCGTATAAGATCCCGGAGCGAATATTAATGTTAATGATAGTAATTTTTATTCGCGAAAATATAGGAGGCTATACAAAGGATGTCAACGGAGGCGAAAGGTGAGTTGAGTCGGACAGGAAGATGCGTTAATGCAAATATTTCTCAAAAAATGACTGCCTGCCGAAGGTCGGCAGGCAGTACAAGGGGCTCTTCGCTTGCGAGGGGGCTGACATTACTGCAGGCGAGAGTTATTCAACGCGTAGTTCCACACCCGGTAAAAGTAGAAAATATAGCCAAGCCCCAGGGTCAGAAATGAGATCACCATCCACAGAATAATATGGCCAACATTGCTGAAGATATTGATATCGCAAACCATTTTCCGCTCTACGCCGGTTGCGTTATCCACCACGCTGGTGCGGTTGATCACGAAGCGAGCGAAGGAGTAAGGAAAGAAAAACAGCGCAATGCCAAAGGTAATAATGGTGAGCAACACCCAGATGAGCAGGTGGCCAATAATATCTAGAATCGAGAGGTCAGCTTTAATGTTCACAGGTCGCCCTTACGCGTTAAGAAAGGGGCGAAGATTACCACTGTGCTCGCTGCCCGTGAACGGCCAGCAGGTGAAGCCTGCGCTTTAAGGGCCGCCCACCCCTGCTAAGCTGGATTCACCTTTTCCTTCCCCGCGCTTTACCACACTTAGCGAACCGTCGGTTTCCAGCACCACCGCCTGAGCAGCCTCTAAACGTAAAAGCCCGCTGCTGCGTACGGCAGAACGCACTTCATCCTGCGTTACCCTCGCCTTCCTTAGCGACGCTTGCAATAACTCCCCGTCATACAGCAGCAGTATCGGTTCCCCCGTGACGAGCCGCTTTACCCAGCTGACACGCACGCTCAGCCACGTAATGATGAACTGCAGGGAAATCAACAGCCCTAGTGCCAGCGCACCCTCTGCCAACGCCACGTCTTTCGATAGCAGTACGGTGGCAAGCGTAGAACCCAAAGCCACGGTCACAATAAGATCAAAGGCGTTCATTTTGGATAGCGTGCGATTACCCGAGATACGTAAAAACACGATCAGCACCGTGTAGGCAAGTAACCCCACCACCAGGGTACGGGCCAAACTTTCCCAACCGCTAAAAAAGACCATTTCCATTGGCGCTCACCCCTGAGTGACGAAAGACAGATGCCTTCCACCACCCAAGGTAGCAACCATAGTGCCTGGGTGCGATGCCATCCGCTGGATTTAGGCTTCATCAAAAATTAAAATTGCTTGGTAAGCGTCAACGCACCAAATTTATCCTGTTCATCCTGGCCATCGAACTCGCGGGTGCGCTGCACGGCTGCGAAGGTTACCTGCCACTCTTCCCAAGCCAATGCCAGCCCGGTAGAAACATCAGCCACCCACTCGTTACGGTCTACTGAGTGACTATTTCTAAAGGTGTTGCCATCCAGCGTCAGGTTCTGTGCCATGTAATATCCCTCCACGTTTGCGAACAGGTACCACTGCCAGCCACTGCTGCCATTTAGCTGATGGCGGCTGCCAGGATTAGGCGTTAACGTAGGAATACCCTGGGCATCGTCGCCCCAACGAACGCTGTAACCAGCGCTGGCATAGGTATACAGGTTGCCAAGCGCCATCCCGACACCGGGGCCGTGGGAAAACTGTTTACTTGCCAGAGGCGTGTCATACCACCACTGGCGGCGCATGGTCAGGTTGACGATTGCCTCATCGCCCAATTGGTTTTGCCAACCGCGCGGCCGGTCACTATCGGTAACACGGTGAACCTCCCGCTGAATGCTATCCGCCTGGGAGGAAGGGCCTACCAAGCCAACATCCAAATGCAGGTCGGTGGCCTGCTGCCAACGGCCCATCGGCTTATCTTCATAAAGCGACACACCGCCATATACTAAACCCGCGTAGGGGCGGTCATCCTCAATCAGCTCGCGGCGCTCAATCACATTAGGCGTATAAATTTGATGCACTAGGCGGTAGGAGGCGCGATCAGCTTGACTGATGATACTATCCGGCAACGCAGCCGCTAAACGCTGGGGCCAGCTTTGTGGTTCGGGGGTAAACATCCAATTCAACTCGAAGCCACTGGTAAAGTGGCCATCATCACTGCTGGCAAGTCCATCGTTTGCATGCTTAATGGAAAGCGAACTATCGTCGGCCAACGCAATAGCGGGCAGTAAGCTGAACGGTAATACAAACGGCAGCACGGCTTTGCAAAAGATGGCTTTAGAAGATTCATCTCTGCGATGAGGAGCAGACGGCGTCATGGCTCATTCCTTGAGTTGAGAGCTGGGCAGGTAGGCAGCCTATTAGCAGGGGGGGGGCAACAAACATTGCTGATTGTATGTCATCATGCAAATAGATAGCAAGCTACTTGATGGCACCCACTCACCTGCCCGGTATTATTTTCCTATCACATACGCACTATCGGCACGTCAGTAAACCTAGTACAAAACCGCCTACCGCTCCCGTAACAGCCACTGTGGCGTGATCTCATGCTGGCCATTTTCATCGGTGATAAACAGTGAACCATCGCTAATCATGACCGCCCAGTTAATCGCCCGGGGCAAATCCGCTGCCACGGTGGCGAGCGCCTCTTGGGGTAGGCCTGCCACGTGAACATTTTTCAACGAGGCGACGGCGGCCAGCACTTTGCTTTCCCAAATATCCACGCGGCCATACGCCAGCAGCGAGACCCGCTCAGCGCGGCGCGAACACCAGGTTAAGCGCTCGGCGTCGGGCAAACCGACCTCTATCCAGTGCAGCACTCGGCCATCCAGGCTTTTTTCCCAAAGCGCTGGCTCGTCCACGTCTGATAGCCCACGCCCAAATGCCAGCGATTCGCTGTACCAGAGGATATAAGCAATTAGCCGAGCGCATAAACGCTCTTCCGTTTCGGAGGGGTGGCGAGCCACCGTAAAGCGCAGCGTTTCGAAAACGCTGCGGTCCAGGTCGGTCAGGTTAACATCGACTTTATAAGGGGTAGCGCTCAGCGCCATGGCGAAGGTCTCGTTCGAAAAAGAAGTGGCGCGCAGTGTAGTAATGCCAGTCAGTTAAGCCTGACTGGCATTAGGCGCATCCGCCCCCTTCTTAACTTAAACTTAATAAATACAATTTAGAAATTGGGTTTACGCTTTTCGACAAACGCGCTCATGCCCTCTTTCTGCTCCTGGCCTGCAAAGCAGAAAGCGAACAGGCTGGTTTCCAGCGCCAGGGCGCTGTCTAGGTCTTGGTCCATGCCGTCGTGAACGGCTTGTTTGGCCCCGCGTACCGACAGCGGCCCGTTGCCCTTCAGCTGTTTGGTAAGCTCTTCAACATAGCTTTCAAGCTCTGCCTGGGGCATTACGCGGTTAACGAGGCCAATGCGCAGCGCTTCCTGGGCATCGATTTTGCGCCCGGTAGTGACCAAATCAATCGCCATGGCGGGGCCGACTCGGCGCGGCAGGCGCTGGGTGCCGCCAAAGCCGGGAATGACGCCTAGCAGGACTTCCGGCTGGCCGAAGATGGCGTTGTCGCTGGCGACGGCCCAGTCGCAGGCCAGCGCCAGTTCGCAGCCGCCGCCAAGGCAAAACCCGTTGACCAGCGCGACCACCGGCACGGGCAGTGTTTCCAGGCGTTTGATGGTACGCAGTGCCTGGCTGGCAAATGCGCGGGCCTCTTCGGGGGTTTTATCCCGCATTTCGGTGATGTCTGCCCCGGCCACAAAGGATTTTTCCCCGGCCCCCGTAATCAATACCGCCCGCAGGCTGGGGTGAGCTTCCAACTCGACCAGATGCGCTTCCAAAGCGCTGAGCACTTCGCTGTTCAGCGCGTTCAAGGCTTTGGGACGATTAATGGTCAGGCGTACCACGCCATCGTTATCAACCTTCTCGATCACTGCGTCGCTCATGGCGGCTCCTTAATTGTTATTGCGCGTAGAAGTGGTTACCACTCAACCCTAGCGAACGCTTGGTTGGGTGGCAATCACTTCTTTTGTCGCCCCCTAAGCTTTTTGTCGCCCCCTAAGCTCGCTGCCTGCTATTCGTAGATATAGAACCCACGGCCACTTTTGCGGCCCAGATAGCCTGCGGCCACCATGCGCTTGAGCAGCGGGCAGGGTCGGTACTTGGGATCGCCAAAACCTTCCTGCAGCACTTCCATGATCGCCAAGCACACATCCAGGCCAATCAAATCCGCCAGCGCCAGCGGCCCCATGGGATGGGCGGCACCCAGCTTCATGGCGTCATCGATGGCTTCCGGCGTGGCGGTGCCTTCCTGCACGATAAACGCGGCCTCATTGATCATCGGCACCAGCAAACGGTTCACGGCAAAGCCAGGCGCATCGCCCACCGGCACAGCGGTTTTGCCCAGCGCCTTGGTCAGCGCTTCGATGCGCTCTACGGTGGCATCCGAGGTCTGCTCGGCGCGGATCACCTCGACCAACTTGAGTACCGGCACCGGGTTGAAGAAGTGCATGCCTACCACCCGCTCAGGGCGCTCGCAGACCGCCGCCAGTCGAGTCAGTGATAGAGACGACGTGTTCGACGCCAGAATAGCGTCGCTGCTCAAATGGCTGAGATCCCGAAACAGCTTCTCTTTCAATGCGGGCTGCTCGGGGGCAGCCTCGATGATCACGCTGCAGTCGCTGAGCGCATCCAGCGCCGTGGTGGTCGAAAGCCGAGCCAGCGCTTCCTGCTTGCCCTCTGCCGTCATCTTCTCTTTGGCAACGAGCTTCTCGAGCCCTTTATCGATTGCATTTTTGGCGCGGGTGAGCTGCTCATCGGCGACATCGTAGAGCCTCACGTTAAAGCCACTCGCGGCCACCACTTGAGCAATCCCCTGCCCCATGGTGCCTGCGCCTACCACGCCAATCCGCTGTTCGCTCATTGCTGTTCCCCTGACTGGTGCTGTCTGGCTTCTTCGCGCAGCACGAATTTTTGAATTTTGCCCGTGGACGTTTTGGGCAGTTCGCTAAAAACCACCGTTTTCGGCACTTTAAAGCTCGCAAGATGCTTACGGCAGTGGGCAATGATATCCGCCTCGGTGACTTCGCCGTAACCTATTTTCAGTTTGACGAACGCGCAGGGCGTTTCGCCCCACTTTTCATCCGGCTTCGCGACCACGGCGGCCTCTTCCACCGCTGGATGGCTGTAAATGGCATCTTCGACTTCGATGGTGGAGATGTTTTCACCGCCCGAGATGATGATATCTTTCGAGCGATCTTTAATCTCGATATAGCCGTCGGCATGCCATACCGCCAAGTCGCCCGTGTGGTACCAGCCGCCCTCCAGCGCTTTTTCCGTGGCCTCGGCGTTTTTGAGATATCCCTTCATCACGTTGTTGCCGCGCATCAGGATTTCGCCGATGGTTTGGCCATCCTTGGCAACGGGTTCCAGCGTGACCGGATCGGCGACGCAGAGCGCTTCCAGCATGTGGTAGCGCACGCCTTGGCGTGACTTGAGTTTGGCCCGCGACTCCAGCGGCAGTTCGTCCCAGGCCGCGTGCCAGGCACATACCGTGACCGGGCCATACACTTCCGTCAGGCCATAAACGTGGGTCACTTCAATGCCCAGCTTTTCTACCCCGGCTATCACCGAGGCGGGTGGCGCGGCACCGGCGGTGGTCACCTTCACCGGGTGATCGAACACCCGCTTCTGTTCGGCGGGCAGGTTCACCAGCCCATTGAGCACGATTGGCGCACCGCTAAAGTGAGTGACGCCCTCTGCAGCGATCAAATCGGTAATGCGTTTGGGGTCTACCTTGCGTAAGCAAACGCTGACGCCTGCATTGGCGGCAATGGTCCAGGGGAAACACCAGCCGTTGCAGTGGAACATCGGTAGCGTCCACAGGTAGACAGGATGGTGCGGCATGGCCCACTCGAGAATGTTGCTCACCGCGTTCAGGTAGGCACCGCGATGGTGATACACCACCCCTTTGGGTTTGCCCGTGGTCCCAGACGTGTAATTCAATGAAATCGCCTGCCACTCGTCGCTGGGCAGTTGATAAGCGTACTCCGGGTCGCCCTCGGCCAGCAGCGCCTCGTACTCCAGCTCGCCAATGCCTTGGGTTTCACCCAAAAACTCCGGGTCAGCCACGTCGATGATCAGCGGCTTGCTCTCCAGCGTGGCCACTGCCGCTTGAATCACCTCGGCAAACTCAGGGTCTACCAGAATCACCTTGGCTTCGCCGTGGGCCAGCATATAGCTAATGGCGTCGGCATCGAGGCGAATATTGAGCGTATTCAGCACGCAGCCCGCCAGCGGCACGCCGAAGTGAGCCTCGAACATCGCGGGAATATTGGGCAGCATGGCGGCCACCGTTTGCCCAGGTTGAATGTCGCGCTTTTCCAGCGCTGAGGCTAGCTGGCGGCAGCGTGTCCAGGTCTCGGCCCAGGTGCGGCGCGTCGTGCCATGCACCACAGCCGGATAATCGGGATAGATGGCCGCCGAGCGCTCGATAAAGGTGAGCGGCGAGAGCGGCACATGGTTGGCAGCGGTTGGCGGTAAGTCTTGTTCAAAGATGGAGGTCATGATCGGTTCCTGCACTCTCGCTGTTGTTATAGGACGTTTTATTATCGGACACTTATAACGAATACCGCCGCCCATAAGGCGGCGGTGGCGTTAGTGAGCCGCGCTATCGAACTGGCTAAAACAGTGCCAACCAGCCTCAATCACGGCACGCTGGGCGCGGCCAACCGGCAGCCATTGGTGAATGGCAAACTCGGCGCTGCACAGTTTGGCGCGGTAAAACGGCTCATCGCTGCCGCCGTCTACAGCCTGTTGGGCATGCAGCGCTGCAATGCCCATTTGCCAAGCGCACAGTACGTGCCCGGCAAGGTTCAACAGCGGCGTGGCGTACGCCTGTACGGCATCGGGACCGTGTTCAGGGTCGCTGCCCTGCTCCAGTACCAAGGCCATGGCGGCGCGCAGGTCGTCAGCGCCCGCCGCAAGCGCACTGCCCATGCTGGCCAGCGACGCTTCACCCCGCAGCGCTTCGGCCGTTTTATGCACGTCATCGATCAGCGCAGAGAGTGCCGCACCGCCGTCTCGCTGCAGTTTTCGGCCGGCCAAGTCCAGCGCTTGAATGCCGTTGGTGCCTTCATAGATAGGCGCAATGCGCGCATCCCGCAATAGCTGGGCCGCGCCGGTCTCTTCCACGTACCCCATGCCGCCGTGTACCTGCACGCCCATGGAGGCGATATCCACCGCTTGGTCGGTCGAGAAACTCTTCACAATCGGGATCAGAACATCGGCGCAGGCCTGAGCGGCTTGGCGTTCGGCGTCGCTCTCTGCGCGGCGAGCGATATCTAACTGCCCGGCACAGTAGAGCGCCAGGGCACGCAGCGCATCGGTACGGGCACGCATGGAGAGCAGCATCCGGCGCACGTCAAAGTGATCGCTAATGGTGCACTCGCTGCCGCCCCGCTGTTTGGGGGAGCGGCCCTGAGTGCGGTCATTCGCGTAGGCCAAGGCGTGCTGGCAGGCGCGTTCGGCCACGCCAATCCCTTGGATCCCGACCTTATGGCGCGCCTCGTTCATCATGGTGAACATGTGGTTGAGCCCGCGCCCCTCCTCCCCCACCAGATAGCCTACGGCACCGCCGTTTTCCCCAAAGCTCAGCGTGCAAGTGGGCGAGCCGTGAATGCCGAGCTTGTGCTCGATGGAGGCGCAGGTGACGTCGTTACGCTCGCCAAGCGAGCCATCGTCGTTCACCAGAAATTTGGGAACCAGGAACAGCGAAATACCCTTATTACCTTCCGGGGCATCGGGCTTGCGGGCAAGGACGAGGTGAATGATGTTCTCGGCAGCGTCGTGCTCGCCCCAGGTGATGTAGATCTTTTGGCCGCTGATGCGGTAGTGATCGCCTTCCGGAACGGCTTTGGTGCGCACTTTGGAGAGGTCCGACCCCGCCTGGGGTTCGGTGAGGTTCATGGTGCCGGTCCAGGAGCCCTCAACCAGCTTGGGCAGGTAGGTCGCTTTTAAGGCATCGCTGCCGTGATGGGCCAGCGCCTCGATGGCACCGGCGGTGAGCATCGGGCATAGCCCTAACGCCATGTTCGCGCCGTGGAGCATCTCCTGCACCGCACTGGCAACCACTTCGGGTAGGTTCTGCCCGCCCAGCTCTTCAGACACGCCAATACCGTTCCAGCCGCCCTCCACATACGCTTGATAGGCGGCGGCAAAGCCTTCAGGAGTGGTGACGCTGCCATCAGTATGGCGCTTCGCCCCCTGACGGTCGCCAACGCTGTTGAGCGGACCCCAAACGTCGCCCGCCAGCTTCGCGGCCTCTTCCAGCACAGCTTCGACGAGATCAGGCGTCGCCTCTTCAAACCCCGGCAACGCCAAGGAGCGGTGCGCTAACATCTCTTCGAGCACAAAGCGCAGATCTCGGACCGGCGCGGCGTAATAATTCATGGCAAAACCCCAGGCAAATGCGGTGAAATAGTAAAAACACTATCGCTGATAGTAGTTTCCCTACTTTCGCCACACCATTAGCCCAAGGTCTCACCTTACTCGATATTGCAGTTCACCTACCGACGCACCTCGGTTTCTACATCGTCGTAATAGGTAATATGGCTCTCGTCTTCCTGAGGCGGCCCTACTACGGGTTCGGCCACGTCGACCTCAGGCACAACGTCAGACAGGTCTTCCAGGTGCTCGTGCTCAAGCGCCCCTTGTACCAGCTCCTCGGTCACCACCAGCTCAGCACCTGCGGCGGTCATCGGCGCAGTGGCCGTAAACGGTGCCACCGGTACCGGTGCCGGGCGAACACTACGACGCCAGCCGAAGAACAGCACGAAGAATAGACTCAGTGAGCCAAACGCCCAGAACAAGCCAGCATCGCCCATGGCGGTCATCACCGGCGAGATCATCAGCGGGCTGATGGTGGCACCAATCGAGTTAATCAACAAAAGGCCTTGGCTCATGCGCACCAGTGCACCGGCAGGCGCGCGGTCGGCGGCATGACTAACGGCCACCGGGTAAAGCGCAAAGACGCCGCCGCCCAGCAAAAAGAGCAGCACGGCGAGCAGCGGCGTGGAGAGCGGCAACCACAGCATGGCCGCTGAAATCACTACGCAGAAGGCGCTGATACCAATCAGCACCATTTGGCGATCATGGCGATCCGACCAGCGGCCAATGGGGTACTGCAGCAACATCGCGCCAAGGACGAGCACGGCCATCATCTGACCTACCTCGTTTACGCTCATACCAATGCGCTGTAGATAAAGCGGCAGCAGCGTATAAGCAGCGGCCACCACCATGCCGGAACCTAGACTGCCCATCACGCCGGTGGGTGTCATGGTAATCAAGCGGAGAGGCGGTAGCGGTTCGGCGTGTTCGATCAGCGGCGACACGCGGGGAATCATCGCCATCGGCAGTACCGAGAGCGACGCCAACAGGCCAATCACCATAAAGGGCGCGGTGTCGCCCATGGCGCTGGTGACACCGAGCATAAGCTGCCCCAGCACCCCAGCGGCGTAAAGGGAGATCATGTACAGTGCCAGCAGGCGGCCACGCACTTTCTGGTCGCCCGCGGTCAACAGCCAGCTCTCGATGACCAGATAGACGCCTACCGTGGCCCAACCGCCCACCAGGCGCAGGGCAAACCACGCCCAAGGGTCGAAGAACAACCCCTGCAACAGCACGGTGACGGCCACCAGCGATGCAAAACTGCCGTAAGCACGAATATGGCCAATGCGCAGCAACAGGCGATCATTAAACATGGCCCCCAGGGCCAGGCCGATGAAATAGGCTGACGAGACAATCCCGATCACCGTCGCCGATTCACCTGCTGCGTCTAAGCGCACGGTAATCAGCGTGGCGAGAAAGCCATTGCCAATCCCAAGAATAAACAGCCCTAGTAGGGGCGCTAACGCCATGGCCAGCAGTTGCCGCGACATGCGTACCTCACCTTGCTCAATGGATGAATCGTTGCCGTTAACACGCCATCACATCAAACAGGCAAGAAAACGGGCGCGCAATTATTGCTTCCATAGGCGCAAAGTCAATGCTTTTTCGCCCTTATAGCAAGCAGATTAGTGTTTTCTAAAAATTACCACGTCGTTGCCAGTAAATTCGACTGTTAAACCCTGTTCAGCCGCCCACCAGCGGAAGGTCGCTTCACTAAAAAAGCAGACGTGGGTTGGGTCGTTAATATAGTGCCAGCGGGCGAAGGCTTGCTGGCTCGTCACTCGCTTGGTCATCAGCCCAAGATAGCCTCCGGGTAGCAGTTGCGCGACCCGCTGGTTCAGCGCCTCGCCCGGTGCCGCCAAGTGCTCCACTACTTCGGTGGCGGTAATGAAGTCATACTGGCGAGTCAGATTCGCGGCATGGGGCGCGTAAAAGATGTCATACACATCTATATCAAAGCCCGCTTCCTCAAACATCACCGAGAGCGTTGGCCCAGGGCCGCAGCCAAAATCCAGCCCTCTTGCGCCAGGAGCTAGCTTTGTTGCCAACGGATTAAATAAACGCCCCAAAAAGCGCCGATATCCCGTATCCTGCGGCGAGTTTTGGTGCTGGTCGTACTCGGCTTTTTCGGCGGCAGCGGTTAAATGCTGCTCGCTAGGCACAAACACTAGCGCACACGTGGCACACTGGTAGTAATCACGGCGACGGTCTTGGTGGTACAGCGCAGACTCCTGCGCGTGGCATAGCGGACAGCGTCGCATCATCGTATTCTCTGGTTTTACGTTTGTATTAAGGAAAGAGGCATGCTCTCAGGTCTGGATCATCTTGTGGTTACCGTGACCGATATGGGTCGCGCAGTGGATTTTTACTCTCGTGTATTAGGCCTGGATGTACGCTATCGGGACGCTCAGCGCGTTGACTTGATGCTGGGTGACACGGCCCTGCGCTTGCACCAAACCGATACCGATATCGCGCCCATTTCAGCCACGCCAACACCGGGCAGCCTGGATTTATGCCTGCGCTGCCAGCTACCGCTGGACGAGTTTAAGCAGCACCTGGATGCACTGACCATCGAGGTCGAGCTTGGCCCCGTGGCCCGCCAGGGTGCCAGCGGCCCCATCGAGTCGATTTACCTGCGCGACCCCGACGGCAACCTGCTGGAAATCTGCCGCCCGGCAGCGCGTTAAGCGCTCAACCCTAGGCGTGGGTGGCCTGCGGGTGATAAGTCGCACTGCCCACGCTATCATAGCGCGCAGAGAAGGTGTCCGCAGGATGCTCGAATTAAACTGAATAGAAAAGGTACGCCCATGCGTGATGACGCTCCGCTGGAAGGTGAAGTGGTTGACCGACACCCTACGTCGGAAAAACCCTCAGAGACCTCCCCCGCCCCAGACACCACCATGGCCATGGTGATTTACGCTCTCTACCTGGCAAGCTTTGTGTTGGGTTTTACGTCACTAATCGGCGTGATTATTGCTTATGTCTACCGCGGCAAAGGTCCAGTATGGCTAGATGAGCACTACCGCTATCAGATCCGCACCTTCTGGATTGGCCTGCTCTACGGCAGTATCGCTACGCTGCTTACCCTGATTCTTGTTGGCTTCCCCATGCTGTTGGCGTTGGTCGTGTGGTTTATCGTGCGCTGCGTAAAGGGCTTTAAAGGGCTGCAGGAGAAGCGCGCGCCCTCCAATGTCGATAGCTGGCTACTGTAATCCATGACCGAACAGGCAACTCCCCCTGCATCGCGCTTTCAAGCCCGTGCCATTGCAACGCTATGGCGCACGCTCTCCCGCTGGCCGGTGCGCTGGCTCTGGCGCATTGCGGCTCTGGTCGGCCCGCAGGTGTATCGCTTTAGCAAACGCGAGCGCAAGGTAACCGAGATCAATCTGAAGGTGGTCTACCCCGACGCGCCTGCCAATCAACGGCAATCCCTGGCCAAACAGAGCCTACAGCACTCCACCGCGACGATGCTGGAACTCGGTCACGCCTGGATGGCCCCGCCCGAGAAGGTAGAAGCCAGCATTCTAGCGGTACATGGCCGCGACAAGCTGGATAGCGCCCGGGCCGAGGGGCGCGGCGTGATCGTGCTTGCTCCTCACTTTGGAAACTGGGAAGTGCTGAACTTTTGGCTTTCCAGCCACTTTCCGTTTACCGCTATGTACGAGCCGCCCAAAATCGCAGGGCTGGAGCCGATTATCCGCCATGGCCGCGAGCGCATGGGGGCAAAGCTCGTGCCCACTAACCCACGGGGCGTGGCGGCGCTGCTCAAAGCGCTGAAACGTAGCGAGGCCATTGGTATTTTGCCGGACCAAGAGCCGGACTGGGGTAGCGGCGTGTTTGCGCCGTTCTATGGCCGCGATTCCTATACCGCGACGCTGTTACCCAAGCTGGTGGCGCGCACACAGGCACGGGTGGTCACCGGTGTGGCCCTGCGTATTCCTGGCAAAGGCTTCGAGATCCACTTCCTAGACGCTGACGAGCGGGTGTATAGCGCTGATGATACAGAGTCAGCTACCGGCGTGAATGCCAGCGTTGAAGCCTCCGTTGCCCTGGACCCGGCGCAGTATCAGTGGGAGTACAAACGCTACCGCAAAGTGGTGGAAGAGCAGCAAGGGCTGCCTAACGCCAACAATTTCCGTCTCTATTAAGTGAGGATGGGCATGACTGAGCAGTACCTCCCCAAACAGGATACGCGTCCCACGCAAATTATTTATGCCCTCTATTTAGCAGGGCTGGTCACGGCTAATGTCACGCTATTGATCGGTGTGATTATCGCCTATGTCTATCGCAAAGAAGCAGCGCCTTGGCTACAGGCCCACTACCGCTACCTCATCCGCACGTTCTGGATCGGCAGCCTCTATTTCCTGGTCACGTTCACCTTGACCCTGCTGTTTCTCGGCGCGCTGCTGTGGCCGCTGCTGGCCCTTTGGCTGGGCATACGCTGCACGCTTGGCTGGCTGGCGGTACGCAAGGGCCAGCCCCCGGCAAGGCCTGGCAGCTGGCTGTGGTGAAGAAGCATCTAGCTGTGTTGAAGAAGTAGCGGCGGGCTCAGTCGTCGCTGTGGCGCGCGTAAACATCGTCCAGCCGTTCGATGTCATCTTCGCCCAGGTAGCTGCCAGACTGCACCTCGATCAGCTCCAGCGGAATCTTGCCCGGGTTCTCCAGGCGATGCAGCGCCCCTATCGGGATGTAGGTCGATTGGTTCTCGCTGACCAGAAAGGTGCGCTCCTCCACGGTGACCTTGGCAGTGCCGCTCACCACCACCCAGTGCTCGGCGCGATGATGATGGCGCTGCAACGACAGCCGTGCACCGGGGCGCACGGTAATGTGCTTGACCTGATAGCGCTGGCCACTGTCCATGGCCTGAAAACTGCCCCAGGGGCGGTGCACCAGCGGTGACGAGCAGGGCTCACACCGCCCTGCCTCGCTCAAGGCCGCCAACAGTTGCTTGACTCCCTGTGCATGATCGCGGCGAGCTACCAGCACGCTGTCCGACGTTTCCACTACTACCAGGTCTTCGACGCCCAGGGTCGCCACCAGGCGATGATTGGCCACCACCAGCGAGCGCTGGGTATCCCGCAATACGCCGTCACCGGTCACCACGTTGCCCGCCGCATCAGGGGTGTGCGTGGCCATCAGCGCATCGAAGCTACCGATGTCGCTCCACCGCGCGTCCAGCGGCACGACGGCGGCCCTGGCACAGTGCTCCATCACCGCATAGTCGATGGACTCGCTGGGACAGCGCTTGAAGGAGGCCTCGTGCAAGCGCAGGAAATCGAGATCGTGGTGCGCCTCGTCTACCGCTGCCTGACAGGCCGCCAGCATGTCGGGCTGTAGCCGTGCCAGCTCGGCGAGATAATCCGAGGCCCGCAGCAGGAACATGCCGCTGTTCCACAGCGTATTGCCTTCGGCCAGCAGGGCCTTGGCTTTTTCAAGAGGGGGCTTTTCGACGAAGGCGTCCAGATGGTGGCCATCTCCCAACGCCGCGCCGCAGGCAATGTAACCGTAACCGGTTTCCGGATGAGTCGGCACGACGCCAAAGGTCACCAGATAACCTTGCTCGGCCAACGGCGTGGCCCGCCGCACGCTGTCGGTGAACGCGGCCACATCTCCAATCACATGGTCGGCGGGCAGCACCAGCAAAAGCGGGTCGTCCCCCGTCTGGCGTGCCAGCAGCGCGGCACAGGCGATGGCCGGGGCCGTATTGCGCCCTTCCGGTTCCAGCACTACCTGCCCCTGCTGGCCAGCTTCGCGAAGCTGCTCGGCCATCAAAAAACGATGCGCATGATGGCCCATCAACATGGCGGGCTGTGCGGTGATGTCCGCAAGCCGAGCCAGTGTTTGCTGTAACAAGCTTTGCTCGCCGGTCAGGCGCAAAAACTGCTTGGGCATCTGTTCCCGGGAAAGCGGCCACAGCCGTGTACCGCTACCGCCGCTGAGAATGACGGGTTGAATCATGGTGTCGTCCTTGGTGTCGTACCTGGTAACGGTTCCGCTGCGCCAAAATCTTCTTGTAGCCAGTGGCGTAACTGGCTCATGGGTGGGGCATCGAAGGTGGCTGACAGGTCAGGCAGCATGCCGTTCACGAAGCCACGCGCCATGAAAGGGGCCATTCCCACTACATCAACGGCCCTGAAAGCCGGGTACACCTGCACCGGCTGCGCGCCCTGGCCGATGCCGTGGTGGTGGGCGCCGGCACCGCTGCGGCCGACAACCCCCAGCTCACCGTGCGCCATGTCGATGGGCCCAACCCGGTTCGCGTGGTGCTGGACCCACGCGGTCGCGTGCCCACCACCCTGGCGCTGTTTCAACCAGGCGACGTGGCGACGCTGCACATCACCGGGCCTCAGGTAGCCCCGCTGAACAGCGCTGCCGAGCAGTGCTGCCTGCCGCTGAATGCCCATGGGCAATTTCAGCCCCACGATGTCATTGCGCTGCTGGCAGAGCGCGGATTGCACCGCGTTCTGGTGGAAGGTGGCGGCATCACCATTTCCCAGTTCATAGAAGCCCAGGCCGTGGATCGCCTGCACCTGCTGGTGGCCCCGCTGTTGATTGGTTCGGGGCGGCCCGGGCTGGTGATGACCCCCATCGACACCCTGGAGCAGGCGCTGCGCCCCACGATGCGCTCGTTCCGATGCGGCGCCGACACGCTGTTCGACGTCGAGCTGCGCCGCTCCTGACGCGGCAGCCCCCATGGCCCCTTCACTCGAAGAGGCCGGGGAGCTTGCCGGGCTCGCTTGGCCGCGCCGAGCCAGTGCCACGGGGATACCCGGCAGACTGGACAGCAGCACCAGCACGCCATACGCCAGCGAAATGGCCACGCCCTGCGCAGGCGGCATGCCCACCAGCATCCATAAACCTGCTGCGGCGCCTTCGCGTACGCCCCACCCAGCTACCGAGAGCGGCACCAGCATGGAAAGCAGCAGCAACGGTGCCAACGCCAGCAGTTCAAAGGCAGGTATCGGACTCCTGAATCCGTGAAGCCGGCGCCGACACTTTCCCTATCACCGCCAGCGAGCACTTTTTGATCATTCGCCCCGTGCAAGTTGGCTTTCGCAAGCCCGTTATTGCCAAAACCCACCGTGCTGATCGG